>JBDSXS010000273.1:0-9586 GCA_039926045.1 Ferruginibacter sp. | reverse complement strand
AAAATGATGCCGGCATTTATTACAAATAGAAAAAGGCCCAGTGTTAGAATAGTGGCCGGTAAAGTAAGTAAAATAAGCAGGGGCTTAACAATGGCATCCAGCAGCGACAATACCACAGCAACAACTATAGCAGTAAAAAAATCAACAATGGCAATCCCAGGCAAAATATAAGCCAGGACGAAAACATTTACCGAACAAACCAGCACTTTAAAAAACCATTTTTTCATGTGATCAAATTACAACTAATTCATAAAATTGTTCGGGGTTTAAATATTTTTTTGCCAGCTCCCGCAACTCTTCTGCCGAAATGGTTTTGATCGTTTCTATCGACCTGTAAAAATAATCATCAGTAAGGCCATTCAATATTAAGTTTTTCCATCGCCCCATAATATGGAACGGCCCATCCAGGTCTCCCAATATGGTTCCGATCAAATAATTACGAACCAACAACAACTCTTCCTCATCCACCAGGTCTTCCCGTAACAATTTCATTTCTTTATACACTTCTTCAATAGTTGCTTCACAAACATCCTTGCCGGCTTCAGTGCTGATCATCCATGCCGATTCATGAATATGATTTTGTACATAGCTATGTATGCCGTAAGTATAGCCTTTCTCTTCCCGTATATTACTCATGAGCCTCGAGCCAAAAAAACCACCAAACAGGGTATTCAGCACCATCACTTTCATAAAGTCGGGATGATGCCGGTTAGGAAACGGCCTTGCAATACGGATGGAACCCTGCACACCGTTCACATCATTTTGTATGCGGTATTTTTTTTCGGATGCAGGTGATTGAATGATTGTTGCAAGTTGATCATTGAACGGTTTTAAAGCCAGGTTACCAAAAGCATTATTCAGTTGCTCTTCTATATCGACCGGCAATTTACCACTTACAAAGATTACACACTGCCCGTTAAGATAATATTGTTTAAAAAAATCTTTAAGATGGTTGCTGTTCAATGCATCCAGGTCTTCCGGGTTGGTGTACTTGCCATAAGGATGCTGTTCACCATACAAATAAGCATCAACTAAACGGGTTGCAACAAAATCGCTTTTTTGTAAATTAACCTGCAGCCGTTGTTTTGAATTCTGTTTATAAATATCAAGCTCTGTTTCACTAAAAACAGAATCAGTGATCATCTCTCTTACTACCGGTAATATAAAAGGGAATTGCTTACTTAAGGAAGAAAGAGAAACAACAGCGGTTTCATTATAGCAGGAACGGTTGCAATAAGCACCGTAATATTCAAATTCTTCATTTAACTGGAAAGCAGATCTTGTAGATGTCCCGTTCTTTAATAAATAATTGGTGGTTGATGCTACATTTTTTTGCTGCTCAAACCAGTTGCCTGCATAAAAAACAAGCTCTACCTGTACCACTTCCTGTGCACCGGCATCAATGCAATAAACTGGCACGCCGTTTTGTAAATTAAACTTTTGGTAAGGCTTAAGTTTCAGGTCAAATTCAATGGCATCTTTTATAGCGGGCGCTGATCTTCGGTTCATGTATGTTTAGTTATTGGAATAATAATACAGGGTATTAGAATTCTTTTCATCAAAAATTATATTGCTTTCGGTCTTTATCTCTTCTGCTGTTACAGCCCTGTACCTGTCCAGTTCTTTATTGATCAGGTCGGCATCTCCCATCAGTTCATACATGGCTAAACTGGCAGCACGATTGGTGATGGCCATGTCTTCAAAAGCGATCATGCTCTCTGTTTTATTTTTCACTTTTTCCAGTTCCCGCTGGCTGATCCCGTCTTTTTGAAGTTTTACCAGCTCTTCTGTAATAGCAGCTTCTGCATCTTCCATTTTTACCCCTTTAACCAGTTTCCCTTCTATGGTCAACAGGCCGGCATCGGTACTTCCTAAATGATAACATTCAATATTACTGAAGAGTTGTTTTTCTTTTACCAGGGATTGATACAATCTTGATGACCCGCCACCACTTAAAATCTCAGTAATCAGGTCGGCAGTGTAGTAACGCATATCTGTACGTGGGTAAATATGCCAGCATTTATACAAAGCATCCAACGGAACATTTGCATTTACAGTATTTGACCGTGCTGCAGTTTGTTTCGGCTCTGCAGGCAGGTTACGGATATATTTTTCCCCTGCAGGAATGGGGGCAAACCATTTTTCAGTAAGCCGTTTCACTTCTTCAACGGTTACGTTACCTGCCACAACCAAAATGGCATTACTTGGATTGTAGTGTTTATGAAAAAATGCTTTTACGTCATCTAATGTTGCATTTTCTATGTGGCTGAGTTCTGCACCGATCGTCATCCAGCGATAAGGATGAACGGTATAGGTTAGTTCTCTTATCTTATGCCACACATCACCGTAAGGTTTGTTTATATAATGTTCTTTAAACTCTTCGCAAACCACTTTACGCTGTACTTCAAGGCTTTTTTTGCTAAATGCCAGCGACAGCATCCTGTCGCTCTCCAGCCAAAAAGCCGTTTCCAGGTTTTCGGCCGGTAGCTGACAATAATAATTGGTAAGGTCGTTGGTGGTAAAAGCATTGTTGTCGCCGCCTGCCAATTGCAACGGTTCATCATATATGGGTATATTGACGCTGCCACCAAACATCAGGTGCTCAAATAAATGGGCAAAGCCTGTTTTTGCCGGATCCTCATCCCGGGCCCCAACATCATATAATATATTTACAACCGCCATAGGCGTGCTTATATCCTGGTGAACCAACACTTTTAAGCCGTTGGCTATTTCAAACTTTTCAAACTGGATCATGTGCAAATGTACGGAGCATAATAAAACCGGCAGCAAGTTTAACGGATACGTGCCGTATTCATGGTGAGCTCTTTTAAAATACCCTCACGCCTGATCAAAATCTTTATTGATTCATAAGGTCTTTGTAAAATGTTTTTATAGACCTGCATATTCAGGCTGAAATTCTTGTTAACTGCGATCACTTCATCATTTACTTTAAAATGGGCCTTATAAGCCGGTGATCCCGTGATCACATCCTCTACCATTATTTTGCCATTAATATAATAAATACCCAGGCCGGTATATGCATAATCAAATTCCTCATTAAAATGCGTGTTGGGCGTAATATTAATTTCATGGTTAGGATAATTAAAGACCATATTAAACCTGCGCAACAGGTCATTACCAAAAAGCCCGCCGGTAAAGGGGTAAGAGGTTACATTATAATCGTCTTTATATAGATAAGCAGGCACTGACTTGAATTTATACGGGCCTATTTTAACTTCCTTGACCAGGGTAAGCCGCATTTGAAGTTTGCCTCCCATCCCCTCCGCCTGTGTAACTACAGGCTTTCTCCGTTTAAGTAAAATGCCACTGTCGCTTGCAAATTTTTCACTCATCAATAAACATAGGCCTGCGCCGGTATCTAAATAAAAATTAAATCCCATGTTTTTTTTATCCTTAACATTCAGCCATTGAATGGGCAAGTTCGTAAATGCGGGATGCAGCGTCGTGCCCGACCTGGGATAATCAATTTTCCCGGGACTGTATACTTCGATCAAACTGCTGTCGAAATCGATCTTTACAATATACCGGCTAAAAAAACTAAAGCCGATTATACCATCTACTTTTTCGCCATACACACTGCTCAGCACTTCATAATTGTTTACATGAAAATTGAGGTGTTCAATTTTTAGCCCGGGCAGGGTTAGGGTTTTATCAAAGGCAAAGGAAACTTTACGTATGCCGCCAATACCGGTAATGATCGTATCGGATGGTGTCAGTGGAATATTAAATTCCTCGCAGGTAGATGAATCGAGTGAAATGCCCCCACTTCCTGTATCTAAAATGAAATTTAAAGTATCGGGTATATTGCCAAATTGTGCCTGCAGTACCATCACACCGCCACTGAATTGCTTGAACGGAAAACGCGTAATAAATTTTGCCTCTTTTTGGGGTAATATTTCCTGTGCCTGCACATTTGCCAGCAGAAATAAGAATAATATGATAAAATAAGGCCTTCTCATGCTATGTTCCTTCGAATTTACAACCTATTGGATGTACTTTTGCTGATTATTACACAAATGGGCAAGCATGGAATTAAATGATTTATACCAGAAGGCGCTTCGGTTCGAATTTCTCACAGTAGAAGAAGGCATGTATATGTTTGAAAAAGCTGCATTAACCGAACTGATGTTTGTGGCTGATGAACTTAGAAAAAAGCAGGTACCTCATGGTAAAGTTACCTGGCAGATAGACCGGAATGTAAACACCACCAATGTGTGCATAGCCAACTGCAAGTTTTGTAATTTCTACCGCATACCCGGCCACGCCGAAGCTTATATAACAGATATTGAAACTTATAAGGCCAAGATAGAAGAAACCATTAAGTATGGTGGCGACCAGCTTTTATTACAGGGGGGCCACCACCCCGAGCTGGGATTAAGTTTTTATGTGAATCTTTTTAAAGAACTAAAATCACTTTATCCAAATATTAAACTGCATACACTGGGGCCGCCCGAAGTTGCCCATATCACCAAGCTTGAAAAAAGTACACACCGTGAAGTGTTGATGGCTTTAAAAGAAGCAGGTATGGACAGCCTGCCCGGTGCCGGTGCCGAAATATTAACCGACAGGGTAAGGCGCCTGATCAGCAAAGGAAAATGTGGCGCACAGGAATGGCTGGATATCATGCACGAAGCCCATAAACTGAATATTACCACATCGGCCACCATGATGTTTGGACACGTGGAAACCATACAGGAGCGCTTTGAACATTTGGTAAAGCTGAGGGAAGTGCAAAGCCGCAAACCTGCAGGTGCAAAGGGTTTCCTCGCTTTTATACCCTGGACATTCCAGGACGTGGATACGCTTTTGGCAAAAATACGTGGCGTACATAATTTAACTACTGCTGAAGAATATATCCGGATGATCGCTATGAGCAGGATCATGTTACCCAACATATTAAATATACAGGCCAGCTGGTTAACCGTGGGCAAGCAGGTAGCACAGATCTGTTTGAACGCCGGCGCCAACGATTTTGGGAGCATCATGATCGAAGAAAATGTGGTGAGTGCTGCGGGAGCGCCGCATCGTTTTACAAGTTCAACCATTCAATCTGCCATTAAAGAAGCGGGATTTGAACCGCAATTGAGAAACCAGCAATACGAATGGAGAGAAATTCCAGAGTCTATTGTTGAGCAGGTTGTAAATTATTAAACACCCCCTAACCCCCTGCCCTTCGGCTACGCTCAGGATGAGGGGGAACAAAACACATGAAAACAGGAAACCAAAAAAAACTACTGCATCGTTTCAGGATGATCGGTATTGCAGAAGGCTTTTCATTTCTGGTTTTAATATTGATTGCCATGCCGATGAAATATTTAATGCATGTTCCTGAAGCTGTAAAATTTACCGGCTGGGCACACGGTGCACTCTTTATTACATTTATCTATTTTGCTTTTGAAGTGATGGGTACATTAAAGAAGAGTTTTGGATGGTTTGCAAAAGCCTTTGCTGCTGCCATCATCCCCTTTGGCACTTTTATTTTCGACAGGCAATTAAAGCAGGAAGAATCTTTATTGGAAAACTAATCTGCAAAACAAGGGTTTATTACACAATTGTATAATAAACCCCTGATTCCAGTTATACTTGAATAAGACCGTTAATTTTTTTAAATTTGATGATATTCTAATCAATTTAAAATTACAATGCATATTCTACGACTGCTTAAAAGAACTATTTCTTTACTTATTATTGGTCTTGCTGTTTTACCGGCAAAGGCCCAGGACAAAGCCAAGGTCCTGCACGAGCTTAATACCCTTTTGATCAACACCGTAATGGTTGATTTTTTTACTCCCCCTGTTGCCAGCCGTATTTATGCAGCCCCCAATCTTGCATTTTATGAATGTATACGGAGAGATGACCCTTCTTTGCCATCAATCGCAAATAAAATAAACGGGGTACTTAATATTCCCCCGGTTCCAAATACAGAAAAGGTAGATAATTTTATTGTTGGCTGTGTTTCTTATTCATATGTAGCACAAAGCATGGTTGGTTCCGAATACAAAATAGAAGACTGGCGTAAAGCCTTCATTGATTCTCTTTTATATAAAGGCGGTAATGCGGATCTTATCAAAAATTCATTCTTGTATGGCAAGCTGGTTGCGGATAGTGTTGCTGCCTGGGTCAAAAGAGATAATTACAACCAGTCGCGGGGCATGCCAAGATTTACACTTTCCACCGATGCCGGTACCTGGCAACCAACCCCTGCTGATTATGCACCGGCCATTGAACCGCACTGGAATACGATCAGGCCATACTTATTAAGTTCGCCATCGCAGTTTTCTCCAAAGGATAAACTGCCTTACAGTATGAAAAAAACTTCAGTTTTTTATAAAACAATGATGGAGGTTTATGAGATCGTAAAGAACCTGGATACAACCCGTAAAGCAACCGCAAAATACTGGGATGATAATCCGAATGTATCTGTCAATTTGGGCCACCTGAATTATTTCATTCATAAAATTTCACCGGGCGGCCATTGGATGATGATCACACAACAGGCCTGTATTAAAAAAAATGAATCAGTAAGCCGCTCTTCCCAGGCTTATACACTTGCAGCTATTGCTATGTTTGATGCTTTCATTTCCTGCTGGGACGAAAAATTCAAAAGCAATCTTATCCGTCCTGTAACTGTTATTAACGATTTTGTTGATAAAAACTGGCAGCCATATATTCAAACCCCGCCTTTCCCGGAATTTACAAGTGGGCATGCTGTGATATCCAATGCTGCTGCCACTGTTCTTACCGGGTTACTGGGAGATAATTTTGAATTTACTGACCAAACAGAGATCCCTTTTGGTAATGATGTGCGTCATTTTAACTCATTTTTAGAAGCCTCAAGAGAATCTACCATGAGCAGGGTTTACGGTGGTATTCACTATCCCGAAACTGCCCGTATCAGTATCATACAAGGTAAAGAAGTCGGCAACCATGTGCTGAGAACATTATACCCGGCTGCAATTAAATAACTACATTATGGCAATCACTGATCTTCGTTTTTTTTCCTTTTTACTGCCTGCTTTTTTTTCTGTTAATGTAATGGCGCAAACAAATAACACCAAAATGTTTACCCTTGTGCCCGAAAGCGTTAGCGGAGTAAGTTTCAGGAATGATATTGTTGAAACCCCATCCATGTTCCTGTACATGTACGAGAACCTCTATGTGGGTACGGGTGTAAGCATTGGAGATATTAATAATGATGGGTTGAACGATATTTATTTTGTATCAACCCTGGGCAGTAATAAATTGTATTTAAACCTGGGTAATTTTAAATTCCGTGACATAACAGAATCGGCTGGTGTTACTGGCGGCGACGGAATAAAGACCGGCGTAACGATGGTTGATATTAATAATGACGGTTACCTCGATATTTTTATTTGCAAGTCGGGTTTTAAAGATCCCAACCTGCGTAAAAAAGTATTTTACATCAATAATAAGAACAACAGCTTTACCGACAGGGCTGCTGAGTATGGCCTTGATGATGCCAGCTACAGTATGCAGGCATACTTTTTTGATTATGATAAGGATGGGGATAAAGACGTTTATTTTGTAAATCATCCGATCGACTTTAGCAAAACAATGACCATCCCTGCTACTATGGTAAATGGAAAAGCAGTATATGCACAGGATACGAATACCGTGTATGTAAGTGCCAGGCTTTTTGAGAACCGGAATGGGAAATTTTTTGACGTTACAAAAAAAGCCGGACTGATCAGCCATGTCTTTGGTTTAAGTGCTTCTATTGCTGATATTAATGGAGACGGCTGGCCTGATATTTATGGAGCCAACGATTTTAATAAACCCGATTTTGTCTACATCAATAACCGTAACGGAACTTTTACCGATAAACTTACAGACTATGTAAGGCATATCAGTTTTTCATCTATGGGTTCAGACATCAGCGATTTTAATAATGACGGGCTCGAAGATATTTTTGTTGTGGATATGGCTGTGGAGGATCCTGTAAGACAAAAACAATTATTTGCAGTAAATCAAAACTATGACAAGTTTGAACTTTTGTTGAAATATGGTTTGTATTACCAGTACCCTCATAACAGCCTGCAGTTAAATAATGCCGACGGCACATTCAGTGAAATATCCAATTATTCAGGCGTGGCAGAAACAGAATGGAGCTGGGCGCCGCTCGTTATTGATTTTGATAATGATGGCTGGAAAGATATCTTCATTACCAACGGCCTCAAGCGTGACATGACTGACTGGGATTATAAGGTTTTTGTGCTTGACTCTATTATTAATGTCATGAATCAGGGCAAATCTGTTGATATGAATGCCTGGCTGAAAAGTATGCCTTCGGTACCGGTAAAAAATTATTTTTACCGCAATAATGGTAGCTTAAAATTTGACAATTATACTGATGCCTGGAGCGATGCCCCATCTTCATTTTCACATGGCGCAGCTTATGGCGACCTGGATAATGACGGTGATCTTGATCTGGTGACAAACAATATAGATGGGCCTGCTTTTATTTTAAAAAATAATGCAAGAGAACTTTCAGCAGCGTCTCATTTTCTAAGGTTTCGTTTTTATAAAAGCCCCGGCTCTTTTGATGAAGTGTACGGGCCAACCGTAAAACTTATCAATTCAAAAGGACAGATACAGTTTCAGCATTATCATCCGCAACGTGGCTTTTTATCAAGCATGGAGCATGTACTTCATTTTGGTACAGCTGATGAAAGCACAATCGCTAAAGTGGAAGTAACTTTTCCAAATCAAAAGAAGATCATACTGGAAAATGTAAAGACAGACCAGGAGTTAACGCTCTATGAATCAAATGCGGTAATCGCCGGCAGTACTATAGCAATAAAAGAAAAAGCAGGCTTTAAAGATATCAGCGCTGAAGGAAAATTAAAATACACACAAACAGAAGACGACTTTATAGATTTTAAGAGAGAGCCGTTGATCCCTTATAAATGCAGCCGCAAAGGACCTTACTATGCCAAAGCAGATGTGAACGGCGATGGTAAAGAAGACCTGTATATTGGCGGCGCTGCAGGCAGCGAGGCCAAACTGATGCTGCAAAATGCAAACGGTTCCTTCACCGAAAAGAAACAGGCGGCATTTGCAGCCGATAAAAATTTCGAAGACATGAGCAGTCTTTTCCTGGATGCAGATGGCGATGGTGATATGGACCTGTATGTGGTAAGCGGTGGCGCAGAGTTCCCTCAAGGCAGTCCACTCTACCAGGATCGCCTGTATAAAAATGATGGTAAAGGAAATTTTAACAGGGCTGCACAGGCTTTGCCAAATGAAGTTTATAACGGATCGAGTGTTACGGCATTGGATTTTGACGGAGATGGAGATACAGATCTATTTGTTGGCGGGCACGTGTTACCAGGTATATTTCCAAAGCCCGACAGGAGTATGCTTTTACAAAACAACAAGGGTGTTTTTACAGAGGTTACCAGTCAATACGCAAATGGCTTACTTAATCCAGGCATCGTGAACCAGGCTGTTTGGGCTGATATGGATGGCGATGGTAAAAAAGAATTATCAATAAGCGGCGAATGGATGCCACTTGAGATCTTTAGTTTTCAAAATGGGCAGTTCA
>JBDSXS010000272.1:0-3040 GCA_039926045.1 Ferruginibacter sp. | reverse complement strand
GGTCAAATGTGTACATTTTTGATAACCTGGATTACAGGCATTGGGATACTTACGAGGACGGAAATTTTGATCACGTAATGTTAACGCCTTTAAATAACGGGGTACGGGGAACAGCCATAGACCTGATGCCCGGCGAACCATATGATTGTCCGCAAAAACCATTTGGTGGTGATGAAGATTATGTTTGGAACCCTAACGGTAAAGAAGTGGTTTACTGCACCAAAAAAAAATATGGAACTGCCTATGCCATCAGTACAAACACCGATCTGTATGCATATAATATTGAAACCCGTAAAACAAGAAATTTAACCGAAGGCATGATGGGTTATGATCTTAATCCATCCTTTAACAGCAAAGGAGAACTGGCCTGGATGAGCATGAGAAGAGATGGATATGAATCTGATAAGCAGGACATCATGGTGAGTAATGGCATTACAAAAATGAACCTGACAGGGTTGAGAGATGATATACATGTGGAAGGATACAGGTGGAGTAATGATGGCAGATCAATTTATTTCGTTGCTCCTATAAACGGCACCATGCAATTGTTTGAAGTAAGTTATCCGGGGCTTACCAAAATGTTGCCACGCATCAATCAAATAACCAAAGGCGATTTTGATGTAAGCGGGATCATAGGACAATCCGGTAATACATTGATCGTTTCCCGTACCGATATGAACCATGCGGCGGAAATTTATACGGTTGATATTTCAAACGGCAGCATGGCACAGTTAACACATGTTAATGATGCTACCTATGCCACACTCAGCATGAGCAGAACTGAAAGACGTTCTGTAAAAACAACCGATGGAAAAGATATGTTGGTATGGGTAATTTATCCGCCCGACTTTGATCCTGCAAAAAAATATCCTACACTTTTATATTGCCAGGGCGGGCCTCAATCTCCGTTAACGCAATCTTATTCCATGCGCTGGAATTTTCAGTTGATGGCTGCAAACGGTTACATCGTTGTAGCACCAAACCGCAGGGGTATGCCTGGTCATGGCACTACATGGAATGAACAGATCAGCAAAGATCATGGCGGGCAGGCCATGCAGGATTACCTGAGTGCCATTGATGCTTTAAGCAAAGAAAAATTTGTTGACAAGAACAGGTTGGGTTGTGTGGGTGCCAGTTACGGCGGCTATTCAGTTTTTATGCTGGCAGGTATGCATAATAAGCGGTTCAAATCATTTATCAGCCACGACGGGATCTTTGATTTTAAAAGCATGTATGGTACCACCGAAGAATTGTGGTTTGTGGATTGGGATTACGGAGGTGCATACTGGGATAAGAAAAACCTGGCCGCTCAAAAGTCATATACAAAATTTTCGCCCAGCAATTTTGTAGATAAATGGGATACCCCCATTTTAATTTACCAGGGTGGAAAAGATTACCGGGTACCTATTGAACAGGGCCAGCAGGCATTCCAGGCCGCACAGCTAAGGGGAATAAAAAGTAAATTCATTTTATTACCCGATCAGAATCACTGGGTACTTACAGCACAGGATGCCCTGGTTTGGCAACATGAATTCTATTCATGGCTTGCTGAAACTTTAAAATAATTTCTGCAGGGAGCAACACGATCAACTTTAACAAAACCGCTCATCCTTTTTTGATTTATACAGCAGGTATTTTTACCTGTTTGGTGTAATATTGCATACTTTTTAAAAACATTGATAATTACCCGTATGCCCTTGACCACAAAACGTATTTTATTCTTTCTTGTTTTTGCCATTGTATTCTTTCCCAACCTGGTTCATGCGCAGGTATCTTTCAAAGGCAGGGTAGTTTATAAACTGGATGCAACGCCTGCGGCCTTCGCCAGCATAGAGGTATTGCACAGGAAGGATGTTCATACCGTAACAAATTTTGCCGGAAATTTTTCACTGCAGATACCTAATTCAAAAGGCAATGATACGGTTGTGATCTCATCCGTAGGCTACCAAACTATTAAATTACCGTTGTATATAGCAGCTAAAAGATCAGAGTTTGTGCTTGCAGAAGTTGTTAAAAACCTGGAAGGAGTTACATTAAAGCCGCTGGTAATTGGTTCCATATCTGAAACAGTTGGCTACTACCGGAGTTGGAATCATAAGAGTACAGGAGGTGAGATCGGGCGTATCTTTAGTTTACCTTATTCAAAATTTAAACTTGATAAGGTACGTTTTAAAGCCGGAAATGTATGTGACACCTGTTCGTTGCGTATACATATACGCAAAGTTGTGAATGGCCTGCCCGCAGAAGAGATCTTACCGGATTCAATTTCCATTTTTGTAAATAAGCTTTCACTTGATACGAGGGTACCTGAGTTTGACCTTACAGATTATGATCTTACCATTACTGAAAAGGAATTTTTTGTTGGTATCGAGGTTTTAAATTGCGCAAACGGCAAGAATGGATCCTGCGCTTTTAATTTTGCAGGCACAGAAAAAGGAGAATATTATTTTAAATCCAAAGCGGACAGTGAATGGCGGTTAAGTGATGATTATACCATTTACCTGAAATTGTTTTTACGGTTTTAGATGATTAGATTAGCAATGCATTTGTTTGAAAAGTTGTCAGGTTGAGCCTGTCGAAACCGGTCTTATTTATCGCACCGCCTTCGACAAGCTCAGGCTGACATTTCTTTTTAGGAATTAAATCTAACATCAAGATCAATGTGCAAAATCAACTTCAAAATTTCCTTTTATTCTTTCTATCGAAGGATTGAAATACCCGAATTTTAAATTTGGGAATTCTTCCCTGATCAATTCCATCATTTGTTTAACACCCATGCACTCCCCCGTTTCAGTAACACCGATCTTTCCCAAATACCAATCAGGGTCAATATTAAAATTGCGCCACTGGATCATGCAGAGATCTGTTTCCCTGATCAGTTTTCTCAATGCTTCATATTCTTCAATACTGTCAGTCATGCCGGGAAAAACAAAATAGTTGATGCTTGTCCAGCCACCATAACTCCGTACGATCTTTAAACTCTCTGCCAGGTCAGCAAATTCATAATTATTGGGAAGGTAATAAGAAGTATAAATATTTT
>JBDSXS010000271.1:0-2727 GCA_039926045.1 Ferruginibacter sp. | reverse complement strand
CGGAAGAAGCTGGTGTATGAATGTTCAGTAGCCACAAATACATCGATCTTGCGGAATTTAAATACGCCCTGTAACCATACTGAACCTTTTTTAATATTGAGATCGTAGTTGTAACCAAACTTGTCACCCTCACCTAAAATACGGTTTGGATGATTCAGATCATTTTGAGCGGCACCGGGATTAGTTGGAAAATCCCTTTCACCGAACTGGTTCACATCTACATAGAATTCGCCGCCAAGCAGGTCATCAACTTTTTTATAATAATGGTTTTTTTGAGATTGGTAAGTAACCCCTGCCGTAAAATTAATGTTCTCCGAAACGGAAGAATTTAAAGTAGAATTGAAATTATACTTGGTAGTATTGATCACTCTTTCCTCAACAATATAACGTGATCTGCGGCCGGCTACATCATTGCCCTGGATGCCGTTAACATTATGCACAACATCATAAGCGCCATAATTGGTTTGGTATAAAGCATCCCAATTGATCTGGCGTTTGTTCACATTATTCACTAACTCCTGTCTTACCTGTTCTGCATATACCGGATCAAGCTGGTAGCTTGGTAAGTAACGGTAGTAATCAGGCCTTGGGTCAGCCGCATTGTACCAGTCAAGCCCTGTTGTACTTCTGTTACCCACCGTAATGGATGCTGAAGTTAAGAGGTTGGTCTTGTCAGATACTTTCCAGTCGTGGGTCAAGATACCAATAGGCTGAAAAGATTTGGCAATACTTGAATTTCTTTTCTTACCGTTCTGGTAACCCCAGTATGGGTTGTAATAATTATCATTTGCAAGCTTAAGCATTTCTGTAACAGAAGCACCCTGGCGGCCACTTTCAGTTGGTGTACCAAAAGCAACAAATGACAAAAGGTGCCTGTCGTTAAAACGTTTGTCAACGCCGGCAAAAAATGACCAGCCGTTATAAAAAGTTCCGTCTGTGAATCCTTCATCAGCCCAGCGGCGCGAACCTGAAAATGAAAATGCCCAACCCTTACTGTTCAAACCGGTTGAATGCGTAAGCATGATACGGTTATTATAGTTACGGTTGGATATTGCATAGTTAATGCTGGTTTGTTTACGCTGGTGAGAAGCACGGGTATCAAAATTTGTTAACCCGCCCAGGTCTCCGTATCCAAAAGTTGTGGACCTTAAACCTGATGTTGATTCACGGTTACGCAATACATCATTCAACCCGCCCCATTGTCCGTAAGGTGTAAACCCGTTATCCAGGTTTTCCATCGGCGCTCCATTGATATAAGTATTGAACTGATCAGCATCATACCCTCTTATTCTAAAACGCACCGCACCAAATTTAAAAGTAGCAGCATTTAGGAAAGGATCTCTTCCTGCATTCAGTTGCGAAGAAATATTTTGTGAAGTTCCATCCGACTCTTCACTTTCATCTAAAGAAATGGTTGGGATATTATCCACAACATTTTCTTTGAGTGCTTCAATGATGGTTGTGTCCGGAACAGTTGGTGTTGTTTTTGGTGATACCTGCGAAAAAGCTGACGGCAAAAGAACACCCGAAAGCAAAGCCACAAGCAAGCAATGTTTAATTTTTATCATCATACAATTGTTAGTTAAAAAAGGAGCAAATGTAGGCTTTTCATGGAGTTTTGGATATAAATTTTGAGCGTTAACATATTAATGATATTAAAATACCTATTATCTGAAACAGAAGAATAACTTTGCCAACTATTATAAAATTATATGACAAGAATATTTTTTTCGATTGCTATTATAACTGTATCTATATCAACAGGATACGCACAAAAGGGAAATTTCAAACCATCATTGATCGGTTTTTATAACCTGGAGAATTTTTACGATACGGTAAATAATCCAATTGTTGATGATGAAGAATTTTTACCAAATAGCGAGCGCCATTACAATTCCCGCATTTTTTTGGATAAGGTTGAGAGGCTTTCCACTGTTATTTCTCAAATAGGTACGGATGTTAATCCCGATGGTTTGGCACTGATGGGAGTTGCAGAAATTGAAAACGATACCGTACTCCATATCTTAACTCAAAGCAAGCTTTTAAAAAGCAGGAATTTAAAAATTATTCATTACGACTCCCCTGATAAAAGAGGTATAGATGTAGCACTGATCTATAATCCAAAATATTTTACACCCCTTTACAGTACAAAACTCTTTGTTACACTTCCGGGAGGGTCAAAAGAATCCTATTTAACACGTGATGTGTTGTATGTGAAAGGCATTATGGATGGAGATACAATTCATGTAATGGTCAATCACTGGCCTTCCCGTTCAGGCGGTGAAGAACGTTCTATACCGGCCAGGGCTGCTGCTGCAGGCGTAGATAGAAAGATCATTGATTCCCTGATGGCATTGAATAATAAAACAAAAGTGGTGATCATGGGCGACCTTAATGATGACCCGGTTAGTCCAAGCCTTACTAAAACAATTGGTGCAAATGGAAATATCAATAGTATTAAAGACGGAGGCATGTATAATCCATGGGTTGATTTTTATAAAAGAGGAATAGGCACAATTGCGTACCAGGATTCATGGGGGCTATTTGACCAGGTGGTGATATCAAAAGGATGGCTTGATAAAAATCAGGCGGGTTATCATTTTTATAAAGCAACTATTTTCAACAGGGAATTTTTAGTTCAACAAACTGGTAAGTACAAAGGCTATCCAAAAAGAACATGGGATGGTATGACTTATAACTATGGTTACAGTGACCATTTCCCGGTAT
>JBDSXS010000270.1:0-10242 GCA_039926045.1 Ferruginibacter sp. | reverse complement strand
ACTTCTCCTTTATTCTTTAAAGTGGCTACCTGAATTTGAAGCATAGTCTTGGCAGCCTGTTCACCGCCCATTACCGCAATTTTTGCTGTAGGCCATGCATAAATAAAACGGGGGTCATAAGCCTTACCGCACATCGCATAATTACCGGCACCGTAAGAGTTGCCAACAATGATGGTGATCTTTGGAACAACAGAATTAGCAACTGCATTTACCAGTTTAGCCCCGTCTTTTATTATGCCGGTATGCTCACTTCTGCTGCCCACCATAAAGCCCGTTACATCCTGTAAAAAAACAAGCGGTATCCTTTTTTGATTGCAATTCATAATAAACCGGGCTGCTTTATCGGCGCTGTCGTTATAAATAACACCGCCCAGTTGCATTTCGCCTTTTTTATTTTTTACGATCAGGCGCTGGTTGGCAACAAAACCAACTGCCCATCCATCGACACGACCATAACCACAAACTATTGTTTTACCGTAATCCGCCTTGAACTGGTCAAAGCTGTCTTTATCTGCAATGCAATTGATCAGGTCAATCATATCATAAGGCTTGGTATTGCCTGCACTCATGATACCATATACTTCACCATTATTTTTTAATGGGGGCGTGGATGCTATCCTGTCGAAGCCTGCTTTTTTATGATGCCCCAGTTTATTCATGATCTTTTTCACCTGGTCCAGGCATGCTTCTTCGGTTTTGAATTTATAATCAGCAATACCGCTGATTGAATTATGTGTATCCGCTCCGCCCAGGGTTTCACTGTCAATATCTTCACCAATAGCTGCTTTAACCAAATAAGGACCGGCTAAGTAAATAGATCCATTACCTTCCACCATCAATGTTTCATCACTCATAATGGGCAGGTAAGCGCCACCTGCAACACAGGCGCCCATTACAGCAGCTATCTGGGTAATGCCCATGGCACTCATTTTTGCATTGTTGCGGAAGATGCGGCCAAAATGTTCTTTATCAGGAAAGATCTCATCCTGCATCGGCAGAAAAACACCCGCACTGTCAACCAGGTAGATGATGGGTAAATTATTTTCCATGGCAATTTCCTGCATCCTTAAATTCTTCTTCCCGGTGATCGGAAACCAGGCTCCTGCTTTTACGGTCTGGTCATTGGCAACGATCACGGCCTGTCTGCCACTAACATAACCAATGCCGCTTACGGTTCCGCCAGCAGGGCAACCCCCTTCTTCGGGGTACATGTCAAAACCTGCAAAAGCGCCAATTTCAACAAATGGCTTACCTGTATCGCATAGATAATTGATACGTTCCCGGGCGGTTAATTTATTCCGTTCCTTTTGTTTGGCTGCCGATTTTTTTCCACCACCCTCATAGATCTTTTCAAGGTGCTGCTTAACCTGGCTCCAGGCCATTTTCAATGCATCTTCATTCTTATTAAATTCTAAATCCATAATATTTTTTTTTACCGCAGAGGGGCTGAGGTTTTGGTTTCTAATTTAATCTTATTTTTTAATTACTTTTATTATTAAATCCGCATAGAGAAAAAGCGCACATTGTATTTCTCTGCGCCTTTGCGTCTCCGCGGTTATAAATACAAAAATATGGCTAATGAAATTAACCGCATATTAAAACTGTTTGCCGATCTGCAACATGGCGATTGCTGGATCGGTAATAATTTTAAAGAAGTATTACATGGGGTAGGAGCCGGTAGGGCTTTACAGGATATATCGGGTAACACCAACAATATCTGGCAACTGGTAGCACACATCACCTACTGGCGCACATCAGTTGTAAACCGCTTGACCGGAACGAACAATCCTCCGCCATTCCAGGATTTTCTTTTACCGGATGATTGTAATGAAGCAAACTGGAGACAGGCATTGCATGATTTTGAGGCAGCTTATCATTTACTGCGTAATGCCATTCAGTATTTTAACCCCGATAACCTGGACAAACCTTCTCCTAAAAAAGAACAAACTTTTTATGAACTGATGCTGGGTTGCTTGCAGCACGATGCTTATCATTTGGGGCAGATGATGCTACTGAAGAAAGTTTCAGCATGATAATTGCACCGATAATTTAAATTTACCCCATATGATCAGCAGTAAACCCGTTTTTTATTTACTACCTCTTTTCCTTTGCACTATTTTAATTTGTAAGCATCAGCCGGTGTTCTCTCAAAAAACAAAGGTCTATGATCTGATAAAGGATTTTAAAGCAGTACCTGATGATAAAACTGACAATTACCTCGCTTTTGCAAAAGCTGCGGAAACCATATCCAAAGCAGGTGGCGGGCAGTTGAACATTCCTGCGGGCAGGTATTATATTGCAGCTTATAAGACCGCCGAAAAAAATAAACGCTATACAGCCGCCGATATCATTTTTAAGAATTGTATTAATTTAACTGTTATTGGTAACAACGCGGTAATACGGCTTAATGGAAAGTTTACACGGAACAGGGATTACCAGGCTCCCGGGTTACCTTATTATTATGCTTACAATAATACCGTTTGCCCTTTTAAATTAATGAATTGTAAAAATGTTTTGTTAAAAGATCTTACGCTTTATGGGGAAGTTGATAAGATGCGCAAACAGAATGAAGTAGTTGAAGGAGAGAGCTATGGTATATCCATTTCTGATGAGTCACCAACTGAGATCAGTAATAATATAGTTTTGCAAAACATAACCACTCACCATTTTGCTGCTGATGGTATTTTGATCAGATGTAGTGGAGAAAATATCCTGATAAACAAATGCAATTCATACAAGAACGCCAGGCAGGGATTGAGTATCGTAAAAGGAAAAAATATCCGGGTTCTTAATTCTTCTTTTGATTCCACGGGGGTAACCGGGTCTTATGGCTGGCATGCGCCTGGTGCCGGTATTGATGTAGAAAATGAATTTGGTGCAGGAAAGTTAACCAATGTATTGGTCAGGAATTGTAACCTGAGAGGAAACAATGGATTCCAGATCGTTACAACATTACAATCTGAAAAAGTAATTATTGATTCCTGTTTTATATCTGACGGGGGATACTCAGAAATACTCACTGGAGTAGGTATGTACAGTTTAAATTCTACTATTTCAAATTCCATCATATTCGGTAACATACAGGTTGATATTGCCGACCAGCAATACACGGGACCAATTGTACAGGAGATCAATAAGAATATTATTTATTCAGGAACAAGGGCTATTGTTAGTTCAGATTTTTCCCGGCCTGTCAATATTACTGATAATATTCTCATTATGTTACCCAAGCCAAAAATGAATGATTATTTTCCATACATACAAAACTTAAATTGTAGGTTTAACCGGAATATTGTTGTGGTGCATGCAGATAGGATTAAAGCCGAACCTAACCTGGTTACTGCTTTGGTACAAAATGCTATAGAAGCAAGCGAAGATTTCTGGTTGGTAAATGGCTATAATATTCCAGTGGAAAAACAAACAGAGGTTTATTTTTTACCTGCAGCTACCGGAACAAAAATTATTAAGCATCATTTTTTTGCTTTGAGTAATGTTGTTAGCAAATATGATTATAATAAAACTAATTTTTTAACAAACAGGCAGGTCAGAACCATCCTGGATAAT
The DNA here is from genome assembly GCA_039926045.1 of Ferruginibacter sp. GTDB lineage: Bacteria > Bacteroidota > Bacteroidia > Chitinophagales > Chitinophagaceae > Ferruginibacter. The sequence continues at coordinate 6,678 of JBDSXS010000270.1, read as the reverse complement.
CCCATATTTACAGCCTACCGGCAAACCTCCTTTAACCGGAAATATCTTTTACAGGCAAATGAAGTGCGAAATTATGAGGCAAGTCTTGTTGCCAATGCAAAAAAGGCCAAATAGCCCAGCCGGTTAAGCTGTTAATACCTTCTCTAAAGCATTAATTGAACAGCACCCGCAGTTCGCACCCGTTACCCGTAGAAGTAATGATCGTAAGTTCCCCGTTAAACAGCGAGGCCCTTGTTTTTATATTTAATAGTCCTACACCTTCAGGTTTTTTAGCGGTATCAAAACCTATTCCATCATCTTTTATACTTAATAAGGTTTTTTCATTATCCTGTACCAACAATACAATAACATTTTGGGCAACAGCATGTTTGAGAATATTATTAAACTGCTCCTGTATGATCCTGTATATGCAAAGCTTGAGTTTGTCGGTTAGATTGGTTTCATCTATGTCCTTTGCCTGCAGGCTTATTACGATTCCACTGGTTTGCTGAGTAACTTTTACTATATTTTCAATTGCCCCGATAAGTTCTGATTCATTCAAAGAAGGAGGTATCAATGCATGTGAAAGGTTCCTTATTTCTGTAACTGCTGTTTTGATGAGTTTATCCGTTTCCCTCAAATATGGATGCTCAACCTTTAATTCTTTTTCTGCAAGGCCAAGGTACAACCTTGACCCTGCCAGGATCTGGATTATATTATCATGTAATTCGCTTCCCAGTTGCTGCCGTTCTTTTTCCTGGGCAGTGATCACAGCTTCGGTAATTTCCTGCTGTTTTAAACGCCGTTCATTTTCCAGTTCATGCTCCAGGAATACTTTATCTGTGATATCGGTCTGGATGGCAAAAAAATGTAAAAGTTTTCCCCCTTCATCAAACTGAGGCTGGCACTGGATCCGCACCCAGTATTTTCTGCCTGACCTGGAATAATTAATGATATCACATTCAAATGGTTCTGATTTTTTCATTTCAGCACGCATGAATTGAACAGCACCAGGGCTTGTTTCTTCCCCTTGCAAAAAATCACCGGGCTTTTTGCCAAGTACTTCTTCAACATTAAATTCGGTGATACGGGTAAAGGCCTCATTCACCCAAACGATCCTGCCTTCCGGATCGGTTATCACTACAGCATTCACCGTTTCCCTTGCAATAACGGATAGTTTTTTTATTTCATCCTCAGCTTTTTTTCTTTCTGTTACATCACGTGAGTTGAATACATAACCCCGTATTTCCGGGTTATCACTCATATCCGTGACCTTGCTTTCCAGCCATCTCCATTCGCCCTTTGCATTTTTAAAACGGAAGGGGCTAAGTTCACGGAATTTTTCATTCCCTTTTGTGGATAAGCGTTCTTTAATAGAATTGATATCATCGGGGTGTATGAACCCAAATGAATTTTTTCCTACAAGTTCTTCCGGTTCATATCCCAATATCCTTACAGCAGCCGGGCTGGTATACAGGTAATAACCTTTTTCATCCAGTATGTTTGTTAGGTCGGAGCCATTTTGTATAAGCGACCTGAAACGTAATTCACTTTTTGCAACCTGTAACTCAGCTTCTTTTCTCTCAGTAATATCCTGTGTTGCGCCTATCAGCCTCACCGGCTTTCCATGCTCATTGCGAATGATATTGCCCCTGTCATGAATATAAATATAACTGCCATCATCACGCAGCATCCTGCATTCTACCTCAAAAAAACTATTGCCCGAATTATCTATTTCATTTCTTACCATTTGCACTTTATATCGGTCCTCTGGATGTACCTTGCTATCCCATTCCTCTTTTGTGCCAGTTTCAGTTTCCGGTATATCCGTTCCGAATATTTTTTTCCAGCCTTCTTTGTTTCTGTAAACTATACCTGTTTCTAAGTCCCAATCCCATACCATATCACTGGTAGCCTTGCTCACCAGGTTAAAACGTTCATTGCTTTCCTGCAAACGTATCTCAGCCTGTTTTCTTTCCGTAATATCACGTGCAAAAACAACAAACCTTCCGTCCTCAAGTATTTTGGCATTTATTTCTGTATCAACCAGTGTACCGTCTTTTCTTTTAAACCTTCTTTCATTGCTCACCACTTTTCCTGATCTTAATTCCTCCATTTTAAAAGGGTTGGTTTTAAAATCATCAGCAACAAAAAGGTCTGCTATGGTCAGTTTTAAAAATTCCTCTTTTGAATATCCCAGCATCTGGCAGGCACAGGGATTAATCTCAATGATCTTCATGGAAGCATCTGTTATACAAATGGCATCAGTTGCCTGTTCTACAAGAGAACGGTAACGCAATTCACTTTCTTTTATTTTTTCCTGGGCGACCTTCCGGTCGGTAACATCTTTAAAATACACCGACAACCCGTTGGCAGAAGCAAAAGCACTTACTGCAAACCATTTTTGGCTTCGCTCGGAAAATTCTTCGAAATGTACCGTAGTATTTCGCCTCGTGGCTTTTTGATAATTATCATAAAATGCCATAGAGCCGGGCCTGGCAAACATCTCGTGAAGGTTTTTACCAATTACATCCTCTCTTTTTGCATTAAGCAAAACCTCCGCTCTTTTATTCCAATAGGTTACTATCGAATTGTTATCCACTGCAAAAAATCCATCTGTAATGCTCTCCAGGATATCGTTCTTTTCAATATAGGCAGCCTCTAATTCTTTTTGCGCCTTTTTCCTTTCCGTAATATCACGGCCAAAAAACATTAACCTGCCACCTTCCATCATTTTTCCGCTTAATTCAACTTCTATTGCGGTGCCGTCTTTTCTTTTAATCCTCCGTTCATTGCTTACCAATTTCCCTGATATTATTTCATCAATTTGTAAAGGATTGGTTATAAGATCTTCTTCAAATAAAACGTCTGCCAGGAAAAGCTGTAAAGCTTCTTCTCTCGAATATCCCAACATGCGGCATCCGCTGGGATTTACTTCAATAAATTGTAAAGAAGCATCGGCAATACAAATCGTATCTGATGTTTGTTCAATAAGCAAACGATAATGTGATTCTTCCCCCACCTTAGGTATTGATTTTTTTGTAGTGTTCATTTTATTGATCGGTTAATTTCATGCTGGCTTTTAATCCAGCAGGAAAATGTCTGGATTAATCGGCTGGCGAAAGCAACGTTGCATGCTGGTAAAGGGTAAAAAAACTTAACATATTATGTAAGCTATGCTTCAGGGACAGCTTAAAGATAGCTTTTATTAGCTTGCAGAATATCCCGTAGCTAAAATATAAAATTAAAGTGTGCCGGCAATATTTCTATGATCAACTCATTACTTTCCAGGTATTCACCATCCAAATGCGACTGGATGGGCAGATCACTGTTGATGGTTATTTTACGGCTATTGTAATAATCAATAAAAGGAAGGCCGAGGTGTTTTCCTTTTTCTATAACAGGTAAATATTTCAATCTTTTAAAAGCCGGGAGGGGATTTACCAGGTTCACATCCAATAAACCATCTGCGGGTTTAGCCAGCGGGGCCACAAAAAAACCACCACCATACCGGGTGCCATTGGCTACGCTGATCATCATGAATTTACCTTCAACTTTTTTTTCTGCAGATGTAATTGAATAGTGCTGCTCCCTGTAAAAGAAAATGTGTTTTAAGATGGAGATCATGAAAGAGGTTTTACCTCCCCATTTATTCACTCCCTGCAAGCCTTTTGCAACGGCACCATCAAAGCCAATGCCTACGCCATTTAAAAAATACCGGGCATTACAAATACCCGCATCAATTGGTTTTGGAGACGAGCGTAGTACCAGGTCGACCTGGTCTTCCACAGTTGTTTTACCATACAGCAATGCATAAAAATCATTGCCGGTACCACCGTTAAAAATGCAGAGCGGTGTTTTTATATCGTTATATTGATTAACAAAATAATTAACGGTGCCATCACCACCCACGATCCAAACCTGGTCAAAATCATAGACCCGCTCATCCCATTCTTTTTCTGTAATTATACTGCAGACTATCTTCCTGTTGTTTAGAATGCTTTCAATTTTAGCTGCCAGCTTAACTGCTTTTCCACTGCCGGCAAGTGTATTGGTGACAATAGCGATCTGCATGAATTAAGTTTTACCAAAGAAAGGAAGAATAATTTATTAATTAGAGATCGTGTTTATTTAGTTTTTACTGATATTTTTTCGGGATGTATACCATCCGCTAAATGGTTTTACAGTTGCACAATTTGGGCTGCCATCTTTTCCTGTACCGGGTACTTTTGTTTCCAATTTCAGTACCGGATCATTCAGTAATTTATTGATGATGTCATTTGTAATTCCTCTGAGTGGTATTTTTAACCTGCGGCCCCATACAGAATCAGTTACGCCTGCATAAGTGCCAATATCAATATAGATGAAACGGTTAACTGGAGGGCCTTGTACAATAGCGCCGGAAAAATCCGGAGAATTGCCTTTCCCTTGCTTCACAGTGATGGTAAATTCAAATTGCAGGTCTTCCGTCCCTGACTTTTGTTTTAATATTGTTTCGTATTTACTACCGCTGCCTTTTTGAATACCAAAATCAACACCTGCAGGCGGGTTCTCTAAAATAATTCTCAAAGATATCTCCCGGTTCATTTAAAATTTTAGTTTTTTTGCTGTTGTTAATTACATACTTTTCTTAAATGCATTTATAATATAATCTGAAGGTTGACAAATCAGTGTTTCATTTATGGTTAATTGTGTTTGATTTTTATTATTTGGCCTGGGCATTCTTAATGCTTGCCCGCTTATTAATTTACAGAATAGTCTTTGCCATGCAAACACTACTCTCCACGGTTTCGTATTCCCCGTAATTCCTGATAATGGTATATCCTGCCTTTTGGTACAACCTGATTGCTTCTGGATTATTTTTACCGGTCTCTAAGATGCATGAAGGAAAATTTAATTCAGAAGCCCATAATTCAAGCTCTTTTAATATACCAGGCCCAATGCCATGTCCCCTGTACCCCGGTAGCACATACATTCTTTTAATTTCAACTATTCCAGTGTCGTAAACTTTAAATGCTCCACAACCAATTGGTTTATCATCAACATAACAAACAATGGCATGACGAATGTTTTCGATAGTATTAAAGGGGGCATAAAAGGAATGTTCATCGCCGTCCCTTTTCTTAAGGTCCTCATCAAGTAAGGCAACAAGATCCCGGAAGTCTGTTTCGTCTGATGTGGTTCTGTTAAAAAAAGTCATAATGCAAATTCAAACCGGGTTAAATAGTACAAATTAAAAATTAAAAATTAAAAAGTCAAAAGTCAAAAGCCAAAAGCACCTCAAGTGAAGGCCCTTTTTTGAATTTTGAATTTTGACTTTTTACTTAGTTATAAAATATTTTGTCAGTCCTTAATATCCAGCAGTATTTCCTGTCCATCTTTAACAGCCCTGATGTCTCCGTATCTGCCCACTTTTATCTTTTCGTATTTATTTTCAATGACCACTTTGCCCTGTTTGTTGATCATTCCGTAAAGGCCGCCTTTTTTTGTAATTGCATAAGATCCTTTAAACGGTGCAATAGATTCATACAGGTTCTCAACAACTACTTTTCCTTCCATATTGATCACACCTATTTTGCCATCTTTTGTTGTGTAAGCAAGTGCGTCGTTGCCAAAAGATCCGATCTTATCGTATTCAGGACTGGCTAACTCTTTACCATTTTGTTTGATGAGGCCAACCTTGCCGTTTTTCCAAACCAGGGCGACTCCTTTATTGAATCTACCAATTCTGTCATATTGTTTACTTACTTCCTGGGAAAATCCCTGCAGGGTAAATAATGTAAGGAGGAGAAAAATCATTTTTTTCATATTGCAGTTTTATTAGGTTTAAAATATATACCAGTAAAGATATTAAAATATCGAAAGAAAAATTTCATATTAATGCATTGGATAAGATGGTTAGTAGCTTAATACCAGGCAAACCCGATCCAAAGCTTTTTTATTCCTTGATGATCGAAATTTTCATTCTTATATTTTCTTTTGGCCTGTCGTTCTTATCTGTTTTAACGGCTGCAATTTTATCAATTACCTCAAGACCCTCAACGATCTCGCCAAAGATAGTATAATCTGTATCCAAATGCGGGGTGCCACCCAATGTTGCATAGGTCTTCTTTTGTTCGGCTGTAAAAGTAAAATGCGGCGTTTTTTTATACCGCTCAATGGAGACCGGATCCACCAATTGCCGGCTTACAATTTTTAAGCTATCCGTTTTTTCTTCAAGGGAAAGTCGTGTGTAATATTTTTTGAGCGCTGCACTTTTGCCACTGAAAGCCACATTATAATTGATCTTTTGTATAAGGCTCTTGTTCACCCGTAGCTCAACTCTTTGCAATGCTGCCGAATCAAAGGTTTTGCCCATAACTATATAAAATTGCGAGCCGGATGATTCTTTACCCGGGTTGATATCTTCTCCTTCCCTTGCTGCTGCAAGCATACCTTTTTTGTGATACAGCTTCCTGTTAAATTCAGGTGGGATCCAGTAATCAACATCACCATTACCTAAAACTGCAGTGTCGTTGGCTGACCTGCTATCAGGATCTCCTCCCTGTATCATAAAATGGTTGATCACCCGGTGAAAAAGCAGGCTGTCATAAAAACCCTGTTTAACCAGCCTGATAAAATTATCACGGTGGAGTGGGGTTTCATTGAAGAGTTTAACCTTCATATTTCCATAAGCTGTGGTTATCAGTATCGTTTCCT
>JBDSXS010000269.1:0-5446 GCA_039926045.1 Ferruginibacter sp. | reverse complement strand
CCTAATCCCTACAGTGTCGCCATATCTATCACAAACCTGTAACGCACATCACCTTTCATCATCCGCTCATATGCCTCATTAATATCTTTCATGGCTATCAGTTCAATATCACTTACAATATTATGTTCGGCGCAATAATCAAGCATCTCCTGAGTTTCGGGAATGCCACCTATCAAAGAACCTGCAAAACTTTTTCTTCCGAAAATAAGATTGAAGGCCGGTATTTGTGCCGGCGAAGGTGGAGCGCCCACACAAACCATTACACCATTGGTGCGTAACAGTCCCAGGTAAAAATTATAATCATGATCTGCAGAAACTGTATCTAAAATGAAATCAAATTTCCCCATCACTTTTTTTACCTGTTCGTCATCGCTGGTCAGCACAAAATGATGTGCGCCCAGGCGTTTCGCATCTTTTTCTTTTGAGGCTGTATGACTAAGCATGGTTACTTCTGCCCCCATGGCGGCTGCCAGTTTCACGCCCATATGCCCAAGTCCGCCCAAACCAAGTACAGCAACTTTATGCCCTTTTCCTATTTTCCAGTGGCGCAGCGGCGAGTAAGTAGTAATGCCTGCACAAAGTAAGGGGGCAACAGCTTCAAGTGGTAATTTATCAGAGATACGCAGTACAAAATCTTCATGTACCACTATTGCTTTGCTATAACCTCCGTAAGTATTTCCACTGCCATCTTTTTCCTGGCTATTGTATGTACCTACCATACCATTACTGCAAAACTGCTCAAGCCCGTCTTTACAATTATCACATTCCCGGCAACTATCCACCAGGCAACCAACACCTGCAAGATCACCGACCTTGAATTTTTTAACGTGATCGCCAACAGCTGTTACCACGCCAACTATTTCATGGCCGGGTACACAAGGATAAACTGTACCGTGCCATTCATTACGTGCTGTATGGATATCGCTATGACAAACGCCACAATATTTAATGTCGATTTGTACATCATGTGGTTTGGGATCACGCCTGTTAATTGTCCAGGGTGCAAGCGGTGCAGTTGCATCCTGTGCTGCATAAGATTTAGTTGATGACATGTTAGTTGATTTATTTAGTTATGGATGTCAAATATAATCTTTTGAGAACTGTTTCCACCACCTATGAGTTTTTTCATTCAATGTTTATACCTTTCCGTAATATAAATTTAATATGAAAAAGAATTTACTTGTTGCTTTGCTTGTGCTATGCTCCGGTATAATCTTCGCCCAGCAAAAGCCTGCTTATATTTTATACAATGCCCGGGGCAAAAAGGTTTCCTACAAAAAAATGATAAAGGAGCTTGCCAAAAAAGACATTGTGCTGTTTGGTGAATTTCATAACAATGCCATAGCGCATTGGCTGGAATTGACTGTGGCCAAGGATCTGAGTGAGAAACGGAATTTGATCTTTGGTGCCGAAATGTTTGAAGCCGACAACCAACAGGCGCTGAACGATTACCTGTCTGGCAAAATAACCGCCAAAGGCCTTGATTCAAATGCCCGCTTATGGCCCAATTATAAAACGGATTATGCTCCCATTGTAAATTTTGCCAAAGAAAAAAATGCTCCTTTTGTCGCAACTAATATTCCCCGCCGCTATGCTTCCCTTGTTTCTAAAAAAGGATTTGAAGCCCTGGATACGTTATCAGCTTTGGAAAAAACATGGATGGCTCCTTTACCTATGGATTATGATGCCCAGCTGCCCGGCTATGTAAAAATGCTGGAGATGATGGGTGGTCATGGCGGGCCCAATATGCCAAAGGCTCAGGCCACCAAAGATGCTACGATGGCATATTTTATCCTGCAGCATTATAAACCCGGTTCGCTTTTCATACATTATAACGGTTCTTTTCACTCTGAAAATTACGACGGCATTAACTGGTACCTGAAAAAGAAACAACCGGATCTGAAATACGCAACTATTACAACCGTATCGCAAAAGAACATTAAGGAACTGCTTGCCGAAAACAAAGGCAAAGCAGATTACATCATTTGTGTAGATGAGGACATGACCAATACTTATTAGTTGTTGATCATTTCGTTGCTCTTTTTAGGTTCATTTAGAGCAGGGAATCTTATCTTAAAAATTATTTGTCTTTTTTAAAACATGTAAGCATTCCATTCGTCTTTAATAATACAGAAAGACGAAGCAATGACCTTAGCCATAGAAATGACTGCCGAGCGTAATAAAAATATTACCAACACCATTAAAGCGATAAGTAACCGTTTGTTTGGATTTATCAAGCAAAGGGTGGCCAGTACTGAAGACGCTGAGGATATTTTACAGGAGGTTTTTTACCAGTTTGCAGGTAATCCTGAGCCCATAGAACAGGCAACAGGGTGGTTGTACAAAGTAGCCCGTAATAAAATAACTGACAATTACCGCAAGCATAAACTCCCGCTGGCCGATGATATTTTCAGCAATGCCGAGGGCGATGAGGACAATTTTAACTGGAAAGAAATGTTGTTGCCTTCCGACTCAACACCCGAAACAGAATATCTCCGTAATATTTTCTGGGAGGAATTACAGGCAGCACTGGATGAATTACCAGTTGCCCAACGGGAAGTGTTCATTCAAAATGAGATAGAGGGAATACCTTTTAAAGATATTGCCGAACAGACGGGGGAATCTGTTGCCACATTGATCAGCAGGAAAAGGTATGCTGTATTACATTTAAGAGAACGGCTGCGTATCTTAAAAAATGAATTATTAAACTATTAAAATAAAAAAAATGAAAAAGCAAGGTATTAAAAGAGGCGGTATGTTCTTTTTACTCTTTATCGTTGCCGTGCCCTTATTTGGACTATTGGTGATGAGCTTATGGAACGCCATTTTACCTGAAGTGATCGGGGTAAGATCGATAACATTTTGGCAAGCCCTGGGTATTTTATTATTAAGCAAGATATTATTCGGCGGTTTTGGCGGTGGAAGGCATAGCAGGCAACATGGCAGGCAGAAATGGATAGAAATGAAACAAAAATTTGCAGGCATGAGTGCAGAAGACAGAGAGAAGTTTAAAGATGAATGGAAAAACAGGTGTGGGGGAAGATGGGGAAGATCAGAAACCCCCTCCGCCCCCTAAAGGGGGAACTTTACACCCGGCATTTTTAAAGTAACTTTTAATAACAAATCCTGTCACTCCTTAAAATGATGGACGAATACAAAGATTCAAAAGACTTCATAGTTCCCCCTTCAGGGGGCGGAGGGGGTATGCAGATCCTTGTTTTTAAAACCAATCTTTCCAGTACAAAACATATCAGCAGGGTAAAACCTTCTTTAAACCTTCATCCCTATATCAAAGAATGGAATGTGGACCTGCATGATCGTGATAATATTTTACGGGTAGTTTCTGAAAATATTCCGCCTATGGAAATACAGCAGATCATTTTAAATGCAGGTTATGTTTGTGAAGAGTTGAATTAACACGAACCCATATTTATAAAAAGACTCCCGGAAAAAACCGGGAGTCTTTTTTATACTACAGTTATTTTATTTCTTAGCAGGAAAATGCTGGATCTTTTCATCCAGTTCAACGATCTTCCCATTCACCATCTTGGCATCATCAATTACTGCCAGTGAGTCAGTTTTACCTTTTGTATCGGTCCATATCTGTTTGTACCAAAGGGTTACATACTCTGTTTTTTTATCACTGGAGACCACCGATTCCCAGTCTCCCATTTTAATCGTCATGCTGGTATAAGCAGCTCTTTGCTGCACAAGGAATTTTTTCAGGCTGTCGTTACTGAGCTTGGCATGATAGTAATCAAAGCGTACGTCAACGCTATCTCCAAATGCGGCTACTGCTCCATCAACATCACCCGTCTCAAATGCCTTTAAACTTTTCATAACAGTAACAGCATGCTGCTTATCGCCGGGCTGCCAGTCCTTGTATGGTTCATCCAGGGTGTAGGGGTAAACCAGGTCTTTTGAATCTGAAACAGTTGTTTTAGTGGAATCTGTAGTACTGGTCGTAGATCCGCCTTTATCATTACAACTGATCATAAAAATTGTAATAACTGCAAAAAAGAAAGCTTTCTTCATTTTAAAAAAATTTAAAGATTAAAAAAATGCGGCCAGGTGTAAAGCAATTGAATTGGTAACGAACATGAAAAGTAATTCTTCTTTTTATCAAAAGCAACTTTTTATTAATATAGGGTATCTATAATGCTTAACCTTTTTGAAATTATGGTTTATTTTTACACTTATTGATCAAAAAAACTAACATGAAAAAGATCTTTACCCTCCTCACATTATTATCATTGGGTTTTACCGGGTTTGCACAAAAAACAGAAGCAGGTGATTATGATGACCTGATGAGACGATCCCGCAAGGCAAGAACAACAAGTATCATACTGGTTTCTACCGGTCCGGTTGTGGCAGTAGGCGGAATAGGCACATTAATTTATGGCGTGATAGAAAATGACCTGGATAATGGCAGAAATCCTGTTTATGATCAAAACGGAAATTTTATAGGGTACGATAATAAAAACTATACAACTGAAATTGTTGTTGGTGCTGTAGCAACAGCGGTGGGAATAGGAATAGCATTGAGCAGTATTCATTTCAGCAAGAAAGCAAACGAACTGAAGCGTGAGGCCAGGGGAGCCAAATTAAAAACCTCCATGGACCGTATCAATATTCCGGGCCTGCAAAACAGTTTTACAAATACAGCAAGGCAATATAAACTTTCACTGGTAATTCCTTTGGGGAGCTGATCATGCCCTTAACAAAATAAGCCAACTCAACCTTTTATAAAATGCTTGAGTTGGCTTAATATTTTAAATCGGTCATTACATATTTCTTCTGTATTGTCCGCCAACTGCATATAATGCGTTGGTAATTTGTCCCAGCGAGCAATACTTTACTGTTTCCATTAACTCTGCAAATAAATTCTCATTATTAATTGCTGCCTGTTGCAATTTTTTCAGCATGGCCGCACTGCTCTCTGCATGTCGTTTATGAAAAGCCTGCAGGGCGCTGATCTGGAATTCTTTTTCTCCGGTGGTAGAACGGATCACTTCGGTGGGCAAAATGGTCGGGCTTCCTTTTTTATTTAAGAATGTATTTACCCCAACGATCGGGTATTCGCCGGTATGTTTTAAGGTTTCGTAGTATAAACTTTCTTCCTGTATCTTATTGCGCTGATACATGCGCTCCATGGCACCCAGTACGCCGCCGCGTTCTGTGAGGCGGTGAAATTCAGCCATAACTGCTTCTTCCACAATATCCGTTAACTCTTCAATTAAAAATGCGCCCTGGTTGGGGTTCTCATTTTTTGCCGTGCCCAGTTCCCTGTTGATGATCAGCTGGATGGCCATGGCCCGGCGAACACTTTCTTCAGTTGGTGTTGTAATGGCCTCATCATAAGCGTTAGTGTGTAAAGAATTACAGTTATCGTAGATGGCGTACAGTGCCTGTAGCGTTGTACGGATATCATTAAAATCAATTTCCT
>JBDSXS010000268.1:0-2567 GCA_039926045.1 Ferruginibacter sp. | reverse complement strand
GAAAAAGATATGGATGCCATTTTGGGCAACCTTACAGATGCCGAAGCAAAAACATTAAATAAATTATTAGATAAGATCCGGCAGTCGGATTGATCAAAAGACCATGCAGAAAAAATTCCTTTTTTTATTTTTAATACAGAGCCTTTTTTGTAGTTTTTATACCATCGCCCAAGCCAAACCTGAATTCCGCGGCGTATGGGTAGCAACGGTTGATAATATTGACTGGCCGTCAAGGGGAAATTTTAATGCTGATTCACAAAAAGCCGAGTTCATCAAATTGGCCGACATGCACCAGCGTAATGGGCTTAATGCCCTGGTCGTACAGGTTCGCCCGGTCACCGATGCTTTTTATCCTTCTCAATATGAACCCTGGAGTGAGTTTTTAACCGGAACACAAGGTCAGCCCCCCGTGCCTTATTACGATCCGTTGGAATTTATGATCGCCGAAACACACAAACGTGGTATGGAGTTTCATGCCTGGATGAATCCTTACCGGGCTGTGTTCAATATCGGCAGGTCCTCTATTGCTGCAAACCATATCACAAAAATTCATCCCGAATGGTTTTTAACCTACGGCGATAAAAAATATTTTGACCCGGGTAATAAAGAAGTGCAGCAATATTTAACCCGTGTTGTACAGGATGTAGTTAGTCGGTATACTGTTGACGCCATTCATTTCGATGATTACTTTTATCCTTACCGTATCCCTGGGAAAGAGTTTCCGGATAATGCCAAATACAGGGAATATGGAAATGGAATGAGCAAAGATGACTGGAGAAGAAGCAATACCGATTCGATAATCAGTATGTTGAGTGCAGTCATCAAAAAAGAAAATCCTAAATGCCAGTTTGGTATAAGTCCATTTGGTGTATGGCGTAATATAAATAAGGACCCTGAAGGAAGCAACACAAATGGCGCCCAAACAAATTATGATGACCTGTATGCTGATATTTTACTTTGGTTAAGAAAGGGCTGGATCGATTATGTGGCGCCTCAGTTATATTGGGAATTTGGCCACAAAATAGCTCCCTACGAAATTCTACTCGACTGGTGGAGTAAGCATACCTATGGAAAGAACTGTTACATCGGGCTTGGCATTTACCGGGCTAACAGCAATGCCGCCTGGAAGGACTTAACCCAAATACCCCGCATGATCGATGCCATTCGCAACACGCCCAATATACAGGGCATGATCTTTTTCAGTAGTAAAACCTTTGATAAGAACCCCAATGGGTGGGCTGATACCCTGCGACTGAATTATTTTAAAGAGCCGGCTAAAATGCCGGAAATGAGATGGTTGAAATAATCCTCGTCCCCGTCTCTGACGGGGATGCAATGGCATTGAGTCTTTGACTCACCCAATCATTTTCTATACCTTTGTAATTCTTAATTTTTCATTCTTAATTATACTATATGCCCGGTTTTGAATTTTGGAGCGATGCAGAACGCAAAGAAGTAAATGATGTTTTGGAAACAGGTATTTTAATGCGATATGGGTTTGACGGCCCACGCAAAGGAATATGGAAAGCCAAAGAACTGGAAGAGGCTATTTGCCAAACCTTTGGTTGTAAACATGCGCAATTGTTAAGCAGCGGTACTGCCGCACTAACAACAGCCATGAATGCTTTGGGTATTGGTTATGGCGATGAAGTGATCCTGCCTTCTTTTACTTTTGTTGCCAGTTTTGAAGCTGTATTAAGCGTTGGCGCCATACCCGTTTTTGTGGATGTGGATGACACGTTAACATTAGACCCTGAAGCCGTTCGTAATGCCCTCACTCCAAAAACAAAATGTATCATGCCCGTACACATGTGCGGAAGTATGGCTGATATGGATGCATTGCAGGCAATTTGCAAAGAGCATAATTTGATATTGCTGGAAGATGCCTGCCAAAGCATTGGCGGCACATACAAAGGAAAAAAACTGGGTACCATTGGCGATGCGGGAACTTTTAGTTTTGATTTTGTAAAAACCATTACCTGTGCCGAAGGTGGCGCCGTAATGACCAATCGTGAGGATGTTTATATTGCAAGCGATGGTTACACTGATCATGGCCATGATCATAAAGGTGTTGACCGTGGGGCTGACCTGCATCCCTTTATTGGTTACAATTTCCGCATCAGTGAATTGCATGCTGCTGTTGGCCTGGCACAGATAAAAAGACTGGATGATTTTTTAGCCATTCAGAAAAAGAATCATGCTGCATTGAAAAAAGCACTCGCAACTATACCTGAAATTTCTTTCAGAAGAATACCTGATGAATCCGGTGACAGCTGCACTTTCGTAAGCTGGTTCTTACCAACTGAAGAAGTCACGAGAGCTGTGGTTGCTGAATTAAAAGCACAGAATATTGTAGCCGGTAATTTTTATTGGTTTGATAATAACTGGCATTATGTACGCAAATGGGACCACCTGAAAAATGCGGTAACCTTAAATGGTCTGCATCCCGATCTGAAAGCTGCAGTTATGCATCATGCCACTAAAGACTTTGCGGCAAGCGATGCCATAATGGGCCGATGTATATCAACGGCTATTGGTTTAACCTGGACTGATGAGCAATTGAAAAC
>JBDSXS010000267.1:0-19676 GCA_039926045.1 Ferruginibacter sp. | reverse complement strand
CATATTTTTGTGGATGAGATAGATATTCAATAAAAAATCCCCCGGTTTTATCGGGGGATTTTTTTAGTCAACAGATGAGATAGTTATTGTTTATTTGGATTTCGAAGTTTACTATGGTTTTTACTATATGCAAAATAGATAATTACACCAATCACCAGCCAGCCTCCAAGCCTTAACCAGTTGGTCCAGCCCAATCCAACGATCATGGCACCACAAACAATAATACCAAGTATCGGTACAATAGGTACAAGCGGTGTTTTAAATGCCCTGGGCATATCCGGATCTGATTTTCTAAGTACCATTACTGCAATGCAAACCAGTATAAAGGCAAATAGTGTTCCGATACTTGTCATATCCCCAACAATGTCACCCGGAACAAATGCAGCAAATGCTCCAACCACAACTAAGAATATGAGGTTGGCTTTATAAGGTGTTTTAAATTTGGGATGCACCTGGCTAAATACCCTTGGTACTAAACCATCACGACTCATAGAATAGAAAACACGGCTTTGCCCAAGCAACATCACTAATATCACCGAAGAGAAACCGGCAAGAATAGCTACAGTTACCAGTTTTCCAAGCCATGAATAACCAGGCATAAAAGTTTCAATGGCCTGTGCTACAGAAGCTTCTTTACCTGTTGTTCTGAAAAATTCAACAGGAGCAAGTCCCGTCAATACATGTGCAAATAAAATGTAGAGTACGGTACAAATAGCTAATGAGCCAAGGATACCGATAGGCATTGATTTTTTTGGATTTTTTGTTTCCTGTGCGGCAGTACTCACTGCATCAAAACCAATGAAGGCAAAAAACACAACACCGGCTGCTCCCAGGATACCCATGAGTCCGCCATAAGTATGCGATATTCCCTGGTGATCTGTATAAGTACCTGCTTCAGGAATATAAGGTGTATGGTTTGCGCTATTGATGAAGCCCCAGCCCAATACAATGATCAATACAACAATAGCAACTTTAGTAATTACGATAATGCCATTTACAAAGGCAGATTCTTTGGTCCCCTTTATTAATAAAAGGCTGAGTAAAGCAATGATACCAAATGCCGGTATGTTCATAATACCATGTACCCCATCTATCGAATGTTCAAAAGGAGAGTGGCACCATTCATAAGGAATGGGGCTCATATGCAAAACATTAGTGAGTAAATTATTTAAATATTCGCTCCAGGCAATACCAACTGTTGCGGCACCAACTGCATATTCGAGCATGAGATCCCAACCGATGATCCAGGCCATAAATTCACCCATGGTTGCATAAGTGTACGTGTAAGCACTACCTGAAATCGGAATAGATGAGGAAAGTTCGGCATAGCATAATCCGGCTAAAGCACAACCAATTGCTGCTACTATAAATCCTAAGGTAACAGAAGGACCGGCATTTTGGGCTGCTGCTGCTGCAGTTCTTACAAATAACCCGGCGCCGATAATAGCTCCAATACCCAGTGCTACCAGGGCACCGGAACCAAGTGTACGCTTAAGTCCTTTTTCTGAGTCACCGCTTTCAGCCATCAGGTCGGCCATGGGCTTTTTGATAAATAAACTCATATTTATTAGTTGGTTTTGATGAAGAATGAAACTGAAAAATAAGCAATAAATTCTTAAATCAGCAACCACTAATACTTTTTTTAAAGGATAGGAGCCTGTTAACAAGTATTAAATATTATATTGCGAACTAAATGTTTTATAATGGAAGTACCGCAGCAACCAACAAAAAAGAGCAAGCTTACTTTATATATTCTGATCGCAATGGTCCTGGGGATCATCGTGGGCTATTACGTTCATGAAAACTCCAGCCCCGAAACTGTAAAGACCTTCTCTGATAATATAAAACTGCTTACTACCATTTTTCTACGTATGGTACAAATGATCATTGCACCCATTGTTTTTGCAACATTGGTGGTGGGTATTGCCAAATTGGGCGACATGAAAACTGTTGGAAGGGTTGGAGGTAAAGCCATGCTTTGGTTCATAACTGCATCTTTGGTTTCCCTGGGTTTAGGTTTGATGCTCGTAAATATTTTTAAACCAGGTGTTGGGGTAGATATCCATAATACTGACATGGCAGCAGTGAATGACCTGCTTGAAAAGTCCAAAGGCTTTTCTTTACAAAAATTTGTTGAGCACGTAGTGCCACGCAGTGTGGTAGAAGCCATGGCCACCAATGAAATTCTGCAACTGGTCGTGTTCTCTGTTTTTTTTGGTATTGCATTAACTGCCATTGGCAAAAAAGGCGAACCCATAATTAATGCATTGGATTCATTGGCGCATATCGTGCTCAAAATGGTTACTTATGTGATGTACCTGGCCCCTTTGGGTGTTTTTGGCGCCATGGCGGCTGCTATTGCAAAAAATGGGCTGGGCATTTTAGTGACTTTTGGAAAATATATAGGTGAATTTTATTTGGGCCTGGCTATCCTTTGGGGCCTGTTGTTACTTGTTGGGTATCTTTTTTTAAAAAAGAGGCTGCCCGTTCTATTAAGCCGGATTGCCAGTCCCATGTCCATTGCATTCAGCACAGCCAGCAGCGAAGCAGTTTATCCAAAACTTGTAGAAGAAATGGAACGCTTTGGATGTAATAATAAAATTGTTTCGTTTGTTTTGCCGCTGGGGTATTCATTTAATTTAGATGGCAGTATGATGTACATGACCTTTGCCAGTATGTTCATTGCACAGGCTTTTAACATTACGTCAATAACCGGTGATGTTAGCCAACAAATTATAATGTTGCTGGTATTTTTAGTAACCAGCAAAGGTATTGCCGGTGTGCCCAGGGCATCCCTGGTTGTTGTGCTGGCAACAGGGGCCATGTTTGGCCTGCCACCCGAAGGCGTTGGTTTAATATTAGCCATTGATGTTTTTTGTGATATGGGCCGCACCATGACAAACGTTTTAGGAAATGCTTTGGCTACTGCCGCCGTAAGTAAATGGGAAGGCCAGTTGGAACATGCTTAATTTTTTTAAAACCACGAGATGTTAGATTTCATATTCCTGGATTTTACCTGGACACAATTATTGCAACCGCAATGGTATATAGACAACGGCGGCCTGTGGTTTGTGCTCTTTATTGTATTTGCCGAAACCGGTTTGTTTGCAGGATTTTTCCTGCCGGGAGATTCATTGCTTTTTGTTGCCGGTATATATGCACATGAAATGAATGAGAAAACACATGAGCCCGGTTTGGGCCACCAGTTCTTAAAATTATTCGGTGTTGATAATAATCATAGTTATTGGCTCGATTTATTTGTGATAATTACATTGATCTCTATTGCCGGAATTTTGGGAAATACATTGGGATATTGGATCGGAAAAAGATTTGGGCATGGTATGTATAGCTGGCGTGACAGGTGGTTCTTTAAAAAACGTTATTTGCGTGAGGCGCACGATTTTTATGAAAAACATGGAGGCGGTGCAATTGTTTTGGCGAGATTTGTACCTATCATCAGAACGTTTGCTCCTTTAATAGCCGGTATAGTTGACATGGACAAGGTTAAGTTTTCTTACTATAATATTTTGGGCTCTATTGCCTGGGTCACTTCCATGATCCTGGGTGGCTTTTTCCTCCAGCGATGGTTACTTAAGGCTTATGATTTTGACCTGAAAGAGCACCTGGAAATAATTGTAATTGGTATTGTGCTGGTATCTACACTACCTATTCTTATCAAACTATTTTTTGGCAAAAAGAAGACAGTTGATGACACAATCGAAAAATAAGCCTGCCTCAATTTTTAATATTGCCGTTATAGTAGCCGCTCTTGGCTACTTTGTTGATATTTACGACCTGCTGCTTTTTACCATCGTAAAAAAATCCAGTGTGTTGGCTGTTGGTGCTACTGATGCCAGTTTGCTCGTCGACAGTACGAAAATAATTAACTGGCAAATGGGTGGTTTATTACTGGGAGGTATCATCTGGGGTATTTTAGGAGATAAAAAAGGAAGACTTTCTGTATTATTCGGATCCATCATTTTATATTCTATAGCAAATTTTATTACGGGCTTTATTCAAACCGTTGACCAGTATGCCTGGTGCAGGTTTGTGGCAGGGCTTGGACTTGCCGGTGAGTTAGGGGCGGGGATAACATTAGTTAGTGAACTGCTACCCAAAAATAAAAGAGGAATTGGCACTTCATTGGTTGCGGGCATTGGATTATTTGGAGCAGTGGCTGCATATTTTACGTATCAATGGACCGGTCATGACTGGAGGCTTTGTTATAAAATAGGAGGAGGGCTTGGCATCCTGTTACTGTTTATGCGAATAAGTGTTGCAGAATCAGGTATGTTTAAACAGGTGAAAGCCACTGCTGCACAGCGTGGTAATTTTTTAATGTTCTTTAATAACGGAAAACGGTTTAAGAAATATGTACTCGCCATTTTAATCGGGTTACCTACCTGGTATGTGGTAGGTATTTTAATAAATCAAAGCGACAGGTTTGGTAAAGCCATGTTTGGTAGTACAACCATTGATTCGGGGCGGTCAATCATGTTTGCCTATACAGCTATTGCCATTGGCGATATTTTAATTGGCCTGGTAAGCCAGTATTTTAAAAGCAGGAAAAAGGCTTTGTTGGTATTTTATTCAATCTGTGTTATTGCGCTTGCACTGTTTTTCAGTGATCTTAATAACTCGGATACCAGGATGTATATTATTTGCTTTATACTTGGGTTTGGTAACGGTTATTGGGCAATTTTTGTAACTATGGGCGCAGAGCAGTTCGGCACCAACCTGCGGGCTACAGCGGCAACCACTATTCCAAACATGGTCAGGGGAGCTTTGCCTTTAATAAACCTGATGTTCCTCGACCTTTTTCAAAAAAGCTGGGAGTGGTCCCTGATCAAGGCCGGTATTGTTACCGGCATCATTGTGATGATCATTACATTCGTAGCATTTTATTTTACAGAAGAAACTTTTCACAAAGATCTTAATTATACTGAAGGCGAAGAGCTGTTTCCTTAATTTCAAATGTACCGGTGGCAAAATTCTTGATCATACGTTTTTCATCCATTGGCGATATTGTTTTAACAACGCCTGTGATACGCTGCCTGCGTAAACAATATCCTGATGCGGAAATACATTTTTTAACCAAGCATGCATTCCGGAATATTGTTGAGCATAATCCTTATATCAATAAAATTCATACGCTGGGAGATAGTCTTGAGTTGATGTTGCACGAACTGGCAACCGAGGAATATGATTATATCATTGACCTGCATCACAACCTGCGAACGGTTAGAATTAAAAAGTTCCTTAAAAAAGTAAAATCATATTCTTTCAATAAACTGAATGTAGAAAAATTCATCCTGACCAATTTTAAAATCAATACACTCCCTAAAAAACATATTGTTGATCGCAACCTTGAATGTATTGCATCCCTGGGTGTTGTAAATGATGGGCTTGGACTGGATTATTTTATTCCTGCTATGGACCAGGTTAAGAATGATGACATTCCCACTTCCCACATGCATGGATATATTGCCCTGGTAATTGGTGCGGCACTGGCCACCAAAAAACTACCACTGCACAAATTGAAAGAATTGTGTGCCGCAATTGATCACCCCATTATTTTATTGGGTGGAAAAGAAGATTATGAAGATGGTAAAGCCATTGCAAAACAGGATGAAATTAAAATTTATAATGCCTGCGGTAAATTTAACCTGAATGAATCTGCCGATCTTGTTAAAAGATCCAAATTGGTCATCACGCATGATACAGGCCTGATGCATATTGCAGCTGCTTTACAAAAACCGGTCATTTCCATATGGGGTAATACGGTCCCGGCTTTCGGGATGTATCCTTATTATGGCAAAAGGTCAACAATACAATATGATGTGGTAGAGATAAATAAACTCTGGTGCAGGCCCTGCAGTAAGATCGGTTATAATAAATGTCCCCTGGGTCATTTTAAATGCATGGAAAATATCGCTGTTAACGATATTGTAAATCTGGTGAGGCAACGTTTACAGAAATAATAAAAGTTGTTGCTTTGTGTTTATTCTATGACACCGATGATAAAAAATACACTCCTGATAATTCTTTTGCTGGCAAGCGGCTCCGCGGGGGCTCAATTTACTGTTACTATAAAATGGCAACCCATAAAAGGTAATTCCGGTGATACTATCTATTATGATCCTGAAAGAAAACTGGACTGGGATGATTTTAAAGGAAGACCAGTTGCTTCAAGTCCTGCAGCAGCCATTACCGAATCTGGTTTTGGATATAAAATGTCCATGCAATCCCATAACCGCAAAACCAATGTGGTGATCACTGTGTTTTGTTATTTTAATAAAAACCATTCCTGGGTAAAAAGAGATATGGATAGTGAATATGCCCTGCTGCATGAACAGCATCATTATGATGTTACCTATATTAATGCCTGTCTCTTCATTCAAAAATTAAAAGAGGCCCCGTTCAATTCAGGCAATTATGATTACCTGGTTGAAAAGATACATGATGAAAGTTTTAAAGCACTCGAAAAGATGCAGGATGATTATGATAGCCAGACTTCCAATGGAAGAATTAACCGCATGCAGAATTTCTGGAATAAAAAGATCGATCAGCAGTTGGAGACGCTAATTATAAATTAACGATCAATACAGGAATTTTTAATTCATGCCTTACGGTATTCACTGTTTCTCCATAAATAAAATCCTTTAGCCCTGTGTGGCCATGCGCACCCATCACCAGCATATCGGCATTAACCTCTTTTGCAATACGTACAATTTCTTTAGACCTGTTCCTGTATCCAAGAAATCCTTCTGCTGTAAATCCACGTGATTGTAATTCGAAAACATAACTATCCATACGTTCTTTATCCTTCCTGGATTCATAATCGTCACTCTCCTGCCCGAATAATTTGGCAGATGCACTTTCCACAATATGCACCAAAAGATAGTGGGTGTTTGCTTTTCCCTGCCCGATGGCATAAGCCAGTAATTTTTCATCGTGTTCACTAAAGTCAAGTGCAATGGCTATTTTAGCAAAACTGGGTATTACCAGGTTTTTAATCGTACTTGTATCTGTATCGCGATGTATTTTAATGGATATTGCTTTTTTATTTTTTAAAATATAAGGCGTCAAAATGATATAGACCAATAAAGTAAAACAGATCAAACCGGCTGCGCCTAATAATAACTTTTGCCACAAAGCACCGTCAACAAATACGCCGCCCGTTTCATTGATCAACATTTTTAAATTTAAGAACACCAATACCACTGCAATAAGCCAGGCTGCAATTTTAGTGATTGGCTTAATGGCGAATTTGCCCATCGTTTTTTTATCACTCACAAAATGTATCAATGGAATGATGGCAAAGCCCAGTTGTAAACTCAATATAACCTGGCTTAATATCAAAAGGGAATCTACATTTTCTTCACCATAGATAATGATCACGATCAACGCAGGTATAATAGCCACCAACCTCGTTATCAGCCTTCTTAAAAGGGGATTAATGCGCAGGCTTAAATAACCTTCCATAATTATCTGGCCTGCAAGTGTACCGGTTATGGTACTGCTTTGTCCGGCTGCTATTAAAGCAACTGCAAATAATACGGGAGCCACATTACCTAAAAACTGCGGTAACAACCGGTGTGCTTCTTTGATCTCTGCCACACCTGCATTAGGCGTATTATAAAATACGGATGCAGCTACGATCAGGATCGCAGCGTTAACAAAAAATGCAAGGTTTAAAGCAATGGTGGTATCTATCCGGTTAAATTTAATGGCCTGCTTAATTCCGTAATCTGTCCTGTCGATCTTCCGGGTTTGTACGAGTGCCGAATGCAGGTAAAGATTATGCGGCATTACCGTTGCGCCAATGATGCCAATTCCTATATATAAAGCTTCATCACCCAGGGCTCCCGGTATGAAGCCTTTTGCCAGTTCGCCAATAACAGGTTTGGCCAGGATCAGTTCAATTAAAAAGGAAATGCCAATTACGCCAACAAGCGTAATAATAAAAGCTTCCATTTTGCGAATACCTAATCTTTGTAAATAGAGTAGCAGGAATGTATCCAGTACGGTAATGGAAACGCCCCAAACCAGGGGAAGGCCGGTTAATAACTGGATACCAATGGCCATTCCCAGTACCTCGGCAAGATCGCAGGCTGCAATGGCAATTTCTGCAAGTATGTACAAAAAAAAGTTAACCACTTTTGGATATGTCTCCCGGTTGGCCTGGGCAAGGTCTCTTCCCCTTACAATGCCTAATCTTGCAGAAAGGCCCTGCAGCAATAAAGCCATCAGGTTACTCATCAATAAAACCCATATCAATGTATAGCCAAACTTGCTACCACCTGCCAGGTCGGTGGCCCAGTTGCCCGGATCCATATAACCAACACTAACAAGGTAGGCCGGACCTAAAAAAGAAAATATTTTTTTCCAGCCCGTTTTTTTTACTGTGGTATCTACCGATTCGTGTACTTCACTTAAAGAAGCTTCATTATTTTTTTTACTGAGCATAATGTACAAACACATTTTTAGCAACCTGTTCGCTGATGATACAGTTGCTTTGTTTTAATACTTTTATTTCTAATGAACCATCAAATTCAAAATGCCTGAGTACGGTTATGGATGTACCCAATGTAATGTGATAATGCTTGAGCATTTCAAGCATTTGCACGGTTTGATTACTTACAGAACTAACTATTACCGTTTTGTGTAAAGGAATATTACTGAGGCTTTGTTGATTAATGACAGGAATTTTTCCATGCTTATCAGGTATGGGATCTCCATGCGGATCAAAAGCCGGGTTACCCAAAAAATTATCAAGTCTTTGTATAAGTTCTTCACTGGAGATATGTTCAAGGTCTTCAGCAATTGAATGCACTTTGTCCCAGTCAAATTTTAATTTCTCCACTAAAAAAAATTCCCAAAGCCGATGCTTGCGTACCACATCCAATGCAGCTCTTTTACCGGCCTCGTTTAATTTGAAGCCTTTGTATCTTTCGTACTGCAACAATTTCTTGCCCTTTAGCTTTTTAAGCATATCGGTCACAGAAGCAGGCCTGGTTTGCATTTCAGCGGCAAGGGAATTGGTATTTACTAACCCTGTCTCCTGTTGCAGGTGATAAATGCTTTTGATATAATTTTCTTCGCTGGTAGTAAAACTCATAAATGATGAAAATATAATTTAGACAAATCTAAAAATATTATTTGGAATGCTAAAATATTTATTGCCGGTGAAATTGATAATGTGTATTAGTTACATATAGAGTTGTGTGAAATTTCCAGTAATATTGCGACTTAAACCAATTTGACCCAATATGAATTTTTCTTCTTTTAATGTACCCTATGCAGTAGATGAACAGTACAGCAAGCGTATTGCCTATTTTTCGATGGAGTTTGCTATTAGTCAGCCCTTAAAGATCTACAGTGGTGGCCTTGGCTTTTTAAGTGGTTCTCACATGCGCAGTGCTTATGAACTTCGGCAGAATTTAGTTGGCATCGGTATCTTATGGAAATACGGTTATTATGACCAGGCCAGGAACCAGGATCAAACCCTCCAGGTTCAGTGGAATGAAAAGATCTATAATTTCCTGGAAGACACCGGTATCAAATTCAAAATTGATATTCATGAGCACCCGGTTTGGGTTAAAGTGTATTACCTCAACCCTGAAACTTTTAAATCGGCCCCGCTCTTTTTATTAAGTACTGATCTGCCGGAGAACGATTATGTTTCTCAAACTATTACACATCGTTTGTATGATGCCAACGTAGCTACCAAAGTTGCCCAATTTATTTTACTGGGTGTTGGTGGCGCTAAATTAATGGATGAATTGAATTTTAACCCGGACCTGTATCATTTGAATGAAGCACATGCAGTGAGTGCGGCATTTTACCTGTATAATAAATTCGGAAATCTTGAAGATGTAAAAAAACGCCTGGTCTTTACTACCCATACACCTGAGGAAGCAGGAAACGAAAAACACGATATACATCTTTGCGAAAAAATGAGTTATTTCTGCGGGATGAAGCTCGATGATGTAAGAAAGATCACCGGTATGGAGGGAGACCTGTTCAATCATTCCCTTGCGGCATTGCGTTTTGCAAAATTAGCGAACGGTGTAAGCCAGTTACATGGAGAAGTAAGCCGGCAGCTATGGAAAAAATATGATAATATCTGCGAGATCAAAGCAATAACCAATGCACAAAACTGGCATTACTGGGCAGATAAACAGTTATACCGTTTTATGGATGCCCATAATGAAGATGGATTCATTGACCGAAAAAGATACTTAAAGAAACGTGCGTTTGATGTGGTGGCCGATCAAACCGGTAAACTTTTAAATCCTGATGTATTCACCATTGTTTGGGCACGAAGGTTTGCGGGTTACAAAAGGGCAGAATTACTTACCAGGGATGAAGAAAGATTTACAGCTTTATTGAACAATCCAAAATACCCGGTACAAATCATCTGGGCCGGAAAACCTTATCCTGTTGATTACCCTGCTATCAGTGATTTTAATATGCTTGTTCATTTGAGTAAAAAGCATGATAACGTAGCTGTGTGTATTGGATATGAGCTGGGGCTGAGCAAAAGGTTAAAACAGGGATCAGATCTTTGGTTAAATAATCCCCGTGTGCCCAGGGAAGCAAGCGGTACCAGTGGAATGACAGCAGCCATGAATGGAGCTGTAAACTGCAGTACAAATGATGGCTGGATCTGTGAATTTGTTAATCATGGTAACAACGGATTTGTTGTGCCCCCCATTGATTATTCAAGCGTTAGTGTTCATGAACAGGATGAGTACGACCTGAATAAACTGTACGAAATATTGGAGAACCAGGTACTGCCTTTATACTATGATAATCCAGAAGTGTGGCGTGAAATAACCAGGAATGGTATGAGAGATGTTCGTTGGCAATTTGACAGCAACAGGATGGCAAAAGAATATTACGAAATTCTTTATAAATAAATTTCAAGAGGCTGTCTCAAAAGTATTTTTAACCGCTGAGGCGCTAAGGCGCAGAGAAAAACAAGTTTATTTCAACTGAAAACTCCGCGTCTTAGCGCCTCCGCGGTTATTTTTTTTCAACTTTTTAGACATCTTTTTTTTATGCGGTAATTTTAACTTATGGAACAATATTCAAAAAAACTGGAAATACGCTGGGCCGACCTTGATCCCAATTTTCATGTATTGCATTCAAAATATTACGATTTTGGGGCTTACTGTAGGATGTCTTTTTTAACAGAACATGGGCTAACGCCTGCATTGATGATCGAAAAAAATATCGGCCCCATCATTTTCAGGGAAGAATGTTTATTTAAAAGAGAAATAAAATTCGGGGATGAATTAGAAGTGTTCTTAAAACTCAGCAAATGTAATGAAGATGCCAGTCGCTGGAGCATGGTGCATGAACTCTGGACAAATGGCGATACCCTTGCAGCCCTTATTAATATTGACGGAGCCTGGATTGATACAATAAAAAGAAAACTTGCCAATCCTCCTATAATATGTAAAACATGTTTCGCTCAAATTCCTAAAACAGATGATTTTAACCAATGATTGTCTTAAGCGTTACATGTCAGTTTCCCGACGTTTACACGAAATATTTGCATTTATCTTTGAAGAAATAAATCTTTAGTTATGCAGAAGTCAATTTTGGTATTATCATTTTTGTTTGTTTGTGGACTGGTTTTTGCTCAGAACCAAATTGCTCAAACCGGGCCAGTTTATCCCGAAGGGTTAAAAGTGGGCAGCAAAGCTCCGGGATTTAATGTTAAAGACCAGAATGGTAAATCAGTCAGTTTGAAAAAGGCATTAAAGAGTGGACCAGTAGTGATACTCTTTTACAGGGGACAATGGTGTCCTTTTTGCAATAAACAGTTAAGCCACTTTTCCGATTCATTAGCATTGCTTACCGCTAAAGGCGCAACAGTTTTGGCTGTTACACCGGAAACCGATGAGAATGTGAAGAAGACCATTGCAAAAACAAAAACGATGTTTTCTGTTCTGGAAGATAAGGGGCTAATCATCATGAAATCGTACAAGGTAAATTTTAAAGTAGATGAAAAAACTATAGAAAAGTATAAAGGATATGGAATTGATTTTGATAAGGCCAACGGAATCAACGGCGCTAATCTGCCCGTGCCGGCAACCTATATCATAGGGCAGGATGGAATGGTAAAGTATGTCTTCTTTAATACAGATTACAGAAAACGTGCTTCAGTTCTGGATATTCTGGATAACCTGTAATAATTATTTTTAAAAAAAAGTGCTGCAAATAAATAACTTTGCAGCACTTTTTTTATGCTAAGCGCTACCGTTAATTTATATAAGAATGCATATACCGGCGTAAACCGCCGCATGTGGCTACTTGGCATAGTTATGCTTATTAACCGGAGTGGCACCATGGTTTTACCCTTTATGACACTGTATTGTAAGCATATTGGCTATACAACGAAACAGGCAGGGTTTGTTGTTGCCATTTATGGTATTGGTTCTTTAGTAGGTGCATTTATTGGTGGAAGGGTCAGTGACCGGTTTGGATTTTACTTTACCCAGTTTTTTGCTTTGCTCTGTGGCGGAATTTTATTTATAAGCCTGGGGCAGATGGACACGTACTTCTCCATTTGTGTCTGTACTTTTTTCCTGAGCATGGTGAATGAAGCTTTTCGTCCTGCAAATGCAACCGCCATTGCCCATTACAGCACTGCGCAAAACCGTACACAGGCTTTTTCAATTGTACGTTTGGCTATTAACCTGGGCTGGGGTGTTGGCGGGGCTTTGGGCGGTTTACTGGCTTCCATTAATTATCACTTATTATTTTGGGTAGATGGCATTACAAATATCAGCGCTGCATTTTTATTGATCTGGTTATTACCCAAAGTAAGCTTGGCACAACAAAAGAACCTGGCAAAAACAATGCCTGTAAAGGAAAAATTAAGACCTGCCCATGCCGACAGAACATTCATGTATTTTATTGGATTGCAGATATTGTTTGCCATTTGTTTTTTTCAATTGTTTACAACCATTCCCTTGTTTTTTAAAGAGAACCTGCTGATCAATGAATTTTGGATCGGTGTGATCATGGCCATGAACGGGATGATCATTGCCATATTTGAAATGGTGATCGTATTCAAACTTGAGGGAACAAGACCGTATCTCCGTTTAATGACCTATGGTGCTGTAATTATGGGACTTTCCTATTTTGTTCTGAATATGCCTTTTTTTCATGGCTTTATAATAGGGGTTATTTCTACCGTGATGATAACAATTGCAGAAATGGTTGCAATGCCTTTCATGAATTCCTGGTATATCTCAAGAAGTACTGAAGGAAACCGCGGGCAGTATGCTGCTTACTATACAATGGCCTGGAGCGCTGCACAGGTAATTGGCAGCACCGGGGGCACTGTCATTGCTTTCGCTATCGGGTTCAATAATTTGTGGTGGATCATTGGGGGTATTTGTTTGTTAACTGCATTTGGGTATAACAAACTGCTTACAAAACAATAAAGCACTTATTTATAAATATTGGTTGAAGTTGTTTTTGCGCTGATCGGCATATCCTGCCCCATCATTTGAATAGTGCCGGAAATATCAGAGGTGGTTGTTCTTTTCTTCACCAAACTAGTAATGGTATCGGCAAGTATTTCTCCCTTGGTTTTAGTCTCTGTTTTAACCTCAAATTCCATTTCCTGGAAGTCAAGTTTGTTTACAGCATTTGAAACTACGTCTACCTGGATCAGGGCTTCATTACCCGTAATTGATTTTAGTGTGTAGGTGCGTATCATCTTCATATCTTTTGCAAGGGCAGTGTCTGACCAACTATCACCTGCCGACTTACCTACCGGAATTATTTCGAATGCACCCGCAACGATCCCATTATCGGAATTATCTGAAAACATTTTCATCAGGTCATCTGCGGGATTTGCGGCATCTGCATCCGCTTTCTTTTCTTTTTTAGTTTCAGTAACAGATAAGCCGGTTGTGTTGTCAACAACAACATCAACGGGTTTATTTAATCTTTCATCAAAGATCTTTGCCATTTCTTCATTATTCCCCTCCTTATGTTCAGAATCGTAATTATTGGGCTGTCCCATCATATTCATATTCACTTTCATTTTTGTAAGTGTATTGCTGATGGTAATATCTTTAGCGGTACTGTTTTTCACTTCAAGCGCATTTATAGAACTTGAATTACTGGTTAGTTCCATGCCCATGGTCAGGCTGGCCTGTATATCTACAGAACTTTCAACAGTTATTTTCTGTCCATTGGCAAGTTTGATCTTACCTGATGAACCTGTACCCGTTTTTAATGGTTGAGAAAAACCAATGCCTGAAATCAATAAACAAACGAGGGGGATATAGATCTTTTTCATTTTTGTAGTTTAATTACACGCAAAAATATTAACTAACATATTACAAAGTCCTTTTGTTTACTTTTTTGTAAAAAATTTAGGCTTTGAGGATTAAGGCAAAAAATAAGGGCTATTCACATGTGAATAGCCCTAAAAGGTTTTGATGCGGAGGTTTTATCCTACCACCTGTACATTTACTGCGTTCATTCCTTTTTTGCCTTCTTGCAAATCGAACTCAACGCTATCGCCTTCTTTAATATCGCTGATTAATCCACTAACGTGAACGAAAGTTTCTTTGTTTGAGTCAGAGTGCTTAATAAAACCGAATCCTTTTTCTGAATTGAAAAACTTAACGGTGCCTTGTTGTTTAGTGTCCATTTTTTAAATTGTATTGTATTAATAAAGTGCAAATATAGTCTTTTAATCATAATTGAATGCATTTTATTAATTCAACGAGTTTTCCTTTTGTTTAAAAGCATAAAAACAGGTATTTTTATAGCTATTGGCAACCTACCTTATAAGTAGCCTTAAATTTTCTTTATGTTGAATACGTCAACCACTGTAATTACAGGAACCGGTTGTTATATACCTGATTTTATTAAAACCAACGGGGATTTTACCGGCCAGGATTTTTATGCCGAGGACAACACAGTATTGGATATTGAGCCGCATATTATTGTTGAAAAATTCCAGAAGATCACGGGTATTGAAGAAAGGCGTTATGCGCCTTCCGATATTGATGCTTCAGATATGGCTGCCATTGCGGCACAAAGAGCCATTGAGGATGCCGGGTGTGACCCCGAAACAATTGACCAGATCATAGTAGCACATAATTTTGGGAACGTACTTAAGCATACTATTCAAACCGATGTTTTACCCGCATTGGCTTCAAGGGTAAAACATGTACTGAAAATAAAGAATCCCTCCTGCGTACCTTATGATATACTGTTTGGGTGCCCGGGTTGGGTTCAGGGAGTGATCCAGGCTGACGCCTATTTTAAAGCCGGTATTGCAAAAAAATGCCTGGTGATAGGCTCAGAAACATTATCCCGTGTATTGGATATATATGACAGGGACAGCATGATCTTTTCTGATGGCGCCGGAGCAACTATTCTGGAAGCAAAAGACCCTGGTGAAACAAGGTCAGGTATTTTGGGTAGCAGTGTTCAATCACATTGCCAGGAAGAAGTGGGGTATTTAAATATGGGTAAATCCTATTACCCCGATTCCGATCCAAGCATACGGTATATAAAAATGAAAGGAAGAAAAGTATATGAGTATGCTATGAAGCATGTGCCCCTGGCCATGAAATTATGCCTGGATAAAAGCGGAGTAGACATTTCAGAATTGAAGAAAATATTCATTCACCAGGCAAATGAAAAAATGGACGAAGCCATCATTAAAGAGTTATACAAATTATATGATATTGCCGATCCGCCGCTGAATATTATGCCCATGAGTATTCATAATCTTGGTAACAGCTCGGTGGCTACAGTTCCCACATTATATGATATGGTAAGGAGAGGCGTAATGCCGGAACATGAACTGGCTGAAGGAGATGTGATCTTATTTGCTTCTGTGGGGGCAGGGATGAATATTAATGCAGTTTGTTACAGGATATAAATAAATTCGGTTAAGAGCCTTAATTAGCCTACATTTGCAAGAAATTAGAAATATGGTAAACGAAATGATCTCGAAGTTTTTGGAGCCAACGCACCTGGCTAAAACTGCAATTAAGATTGAATTTAAAAAGCGAAATACAATCGTAGGCATTTTTGTTGATTCGTCTGATTATGAAGATCTAAAGGCCAAAAATTTTTGGCGTATTGTTTCAGAAACACATATTCCCGAGTGGAAAAAAACAAATGATAATAAATTGGCCAAGATCTTCAGTGGCTCTGAATTTACCAGAATTACTGTAGCTAAAGAAAAGAAAGAAAGCTAATACTCAATATAACTGCTTAAACAAAAGGACACATTTTATATGTGTCCTTTTTGTTTGCATAATATGTTGAATTAAAAATTCCTTCCTCCCGTACCCCTTGCTTTGGGTAATTCCTTCCTTGGTATTTTTTGATCGAGCTGCGCTGTGTTATAAACGAATGATGCAATAATGGTTGCAGCCTGTTTCAGATCTTCAGGAACCAAATGATCATAGGTATCCATATTGGTATGGTGTGTACGGGTATCATATTCAATTACATCCTGAATAAATTGAAAACCCGGAATACCCACTGCATCAAATGCCTGGTGATCGGTGCCGCCCGTATTATCAATGGTTACTGTTTTTGCACCGAGGTCATAAAAAGGTTCAAGCCATTTTGCAAAGATCGGGCCTGCTGCTGCATTGCCCTGTAAATAAATACCACGGATTTTACCCGTACCATTATCTAAATTATAATAGGCTGAGATCATAGAATGGCCAGGTTTTAAAACCATATCAGCAGGATCGGCAAAATGATTTTTCACATAATTGCGGGAGCCATGTAAACCCTGTTCTTCTCCGCTCCACAATGCAATCCGGATGGTGCGTTTGGGCTGTAATCCCGTGGCTTTTAAAATACGCACTACTTCCATCATCACTGCACAACCGGCTGCATTATCTGTTGCACCTGTTGCTCCCTGCCAACTGTCCAGGTGACCGCCAAGCATTACAACTTCATCTTTTAAGATCGGGTCTGTGCCCGGGATCTCTGCCACAACATTATATCCTTTGATATCCTTATCATAAAATTTTGTTTTAACATCAGCTTCCATTTCTACTTTTTCACCTGCCTCAACCAAACGCTGAACCCTTAAATAATCATCGCTGGATAACATGACCCAGGCATAATTATTTTCTGAGCCTTTATCTACTGAGCCCCCGTTTTGAACGAAGAGCGTGCCGTCATTTCCCCTGCCATTCATACTTAATACCAATGCGGGCATTTCTTTGTTGTAAAATGCGTTCATTTGCCTGGCCAGCATTTGCTGTTGTCTCCTGGCCATCATCTGTGGGCTATTATTGTTATTGTTATTTGCCCGGCGTGCAGTATCAGGTTTTGAATTTGCCATCTTCTCCAGTTCAGCATCAGTAAAGCGTCCTCCATCAGCAGTGTATGAAGCATGTAACGTATCTTTTGAATAGAACATAACGATCTTATCTTTGATCTTACCAGAATAATTCTGGTATAACTCTGCCGAATCCTTTGCATTTATCAATATCACATTCCGGCTGATGATATTCTTGCCGGGTGTACTGCCAGTCCATGCCCTTGGTATAGCAACAATCGGTGTATAGTAGGGCGAAGTCATGGCAACATAAGAACGTGTTTGTTCCCAGCCTGTACCAAAATCCCCCCAGGGTTCTATTACTGCATTTGCGAGCCCCATTTTTGTTAATTGGTCTTTTGCCCAGTTGGCTGCCCTGAAAAATCCCGGTGAATTGGTAAGCCTTGGGCCACTTACATCGGTCAGGTGAAAAGCAATGTCCATTACTTTTGAATTCTCAAGACCTTCTTTCCTGATCTTGTTGGTAGCATCAGGTTGGGCAAAGAGTGACCCTGCCCAAAGGTAAAAGATACCTGCAAACAGCATTTGTTTTCTCATGATGATTGATTTTATAATTGAACTTTAAATTTACTGTATTAAAAACAAAAATCCTTGAAATGAGCAGGCCATTTATATTTCTCTTGTATTGGGTATTTCCATGACGAGGTTTTCGCCATAACAGCCGGCAGGTGTTTGATATCCCGTTTTAAAATTCCCCTGTAATATTTTTTTTGTAATGAGTAAACTGCTGTGTGCGGTTAAAGTATACCCATCAAAGCAACTGATACCTGCGTTCAGTTTTTGTCCTAATCTGTTACTTATTTCGCCCCAAACCAGGCTACTGCTTTTTTGCCTTTGTTCATCTGACGGGCCGGCCGGCCTTGCTTTTATTTTTTTCTTAATGATGTTGCGTATAAAATTTTTTCTTAATAACCAGTTGAATGCCCACTGCAATTTCATGATACGGTAAACTTTTGGAGCAATGCCTGTGTACACTTCTATATTGGGTATTCCTGTTGTTGTCCAGGCAGTTGAAATATCTCCCCAGGGAATGGTCATTACAAATAATTTCTTATCGCCAAAATTCACCCACATACCTTTTTGCCCCAATGGTTTTCTTACGATCTTGCCATTTTCTCTTGCTGCACCACCTTCGCCGATCTTACCCGCCATGGTTGTTGCTGTGCCATGCGATAATCCTCCGCCAATAGAAGCAAAAGCTAATTTCAAGTGCGTGGCATCGGGCATTTTGTTTTTTAGCTGCAGTGCAATACAATCTGTGGGCACCACATCAAAACCAACACCGGGCATCACCATGATGTTCTTTTCTTTTGCCGCAGCATCATATTTCTTCAGCATTTCAAAAACAGCAATATCACCGTTGATGTCAATATAATGAACACCCGTTTGCAAACAGGCTTCGATCATTTGCTTTGCAGTATATGCATATGGCCCAGCAGCATGCAATACCAATTTAACTGCTGATAAGGCCTTTTGTAATGCTGCTGTATCATCCAGGTCGATGATCCTGTAGGGGAGTTGTAATTCATCTGCGAGTGGTTTTATGCTGGCTTCTGTTCTTCCGGCAAGTATGGGTTGTAAATTATAGGTTGAAGAAAGCTTTGCAATGAGTTGCCCGGTATAGCCATTTGCGCCATAAAGAAGGAATTGATCTTGCATTGATTTACATTTAAATTAGCAGGTCTGTAAAAGTAGAATTTATTAACAGAAAGCTGAACATAATTGACTCAACATATTTCAAAAAGCATACAGCAAATACAAGCGGCTGACTATCTTTAGTCAGCCGCTTGTATAAATATCGAACTAAATTACTTCTTAGTAAAGCTGTATTTTCCTCCTCCCTGTGCCAAAACAAATTCAGTTTTACCTGATGCAAATTCAAAAACAGCGCCTGCTTCTGTATATTCAAATTTATTTTCAGCCGTTTGGGTCAGGTTAACTTTCCCCTGGCCCGTAACATCTGCAATTAAAATTCTTCCATCCCTGCTAAGCGTTATTTTAAAAGGAACCCCTGTAGAAGTGTATTCCCCTACAAGTTTATCAAGGTCTTCTGTTTTTACCGACGCAGGATTGAATACAATATCATTGGATTTTCCCCAGCTGTTATTCGTCATATCAGCATCCATAAAAATACCGTTATCCAGTTTCAGGTATTGTATCTTCTTTTTGGAGTTAATATTAACCGTGGCCAGTTTTTGATTCTTCTCCCAAATGGCTGCAGTCTGGTGAATTTTTTCTTTGCTGCCATCAGTGTATTCAACCATTAAGTTTGTAGGTATAGCAAAGCCTCCAATATTTTGTATGCTTACTGTGT
>JBDSXS010000266.1:0-3665 GCA_039926045.1 Ferruginibacter sp. | reverse complement strand
TACCACAGGATATAGCATTATATCCCACATTATCAGCACGGGAAAATTTAGCCTTTTATGGAAGCATGTATGGCTTGCATGGCAAGGACCTGAAAGATAAAATTGAAGCCTGGCTGGAAAAACTGGGGTTGACCGATGCTGCAAAAAGGCAGGTGTCCACGTATTCGGGAGGCATGAAGCGAAGGGTAAACCTGATTGCAGGTGTGCTGCATAGTCCCACAATTTTATTTTTGGATGAACCGACCGTTGGCGTGGATGTGCAGAGCCGCAATGTGATCATCGAACACTTAAAAGAAATTAATGCGGCCGGCACAACCATCATCTATACTTCTCATCACATGGAAGAAGCTGAAAATTTTTGTACACGGGTATCAATCATTGATCATGGAAAAATTTTGATACAGGGTACGCCTGGAGAACTGATCAGCAACAATGCCGGCTCAACCAACCTTGAAAATGTGTTTTTAAATTTAACCAACCGTAAATTAAGAGACTGATGATGAACAAACTATTGGCAACGGTTAAAAAAGAGATCTTACTGCTCCTGAGAGATAAGGTAGGATTATCTATTTTATTCCTGATGCCAATGGTGTTGATTTTTGTGATGACCCTGATCCAGGATTCGGCTTTTAAAACCATGAACGAAAAAGGCATTCCCATTGTTTTTGTAAATAACGACAAGGATTCTTTAGGCATTTTAATAGAAGAAGGTTTACGTAATAATGATCTCTGTTCTTTCAACGACAGCATTGACGGAAAGCCCGCCACTACTGAGCTTGCTCTAAAAGCTGTGGGCGAAGGAAAATTTCTGGTTGGCATCATTATTCCTAAAGGTGCAACTGATGCCCTCAGGAAAAATGTAACTGCACTGGTTAATGAAACATTGAATGGTGAAGATTCAGCAGCACAAAAGCCTGATCAACTTCAGGATTCGGTGGAGATCACCATCATGATAGACCCGGTTGCAAAAAAATCATTTTTAATTTCTGTCACCAGCAACCTCCGCGAATTTATTTCGGAAGTGAAGACAAAGATCATGTTCCAGACCTTTTCCGACCAGATAGCAGAAGTGATACCCGACAAACAAAACGCTCCAAAGAATTCTTATCAAAAATCGCAGATCATTAAGTATAAAGAAGTTTTTGCTTCAGAATCTGAAGACAAGATCGTACCCAATGCTGTGCAGCACAATGTTCCGGCCTGGACGATCTTTGCGATGTTCTTCATTGCCATTCCGCTTTCGGGCAGTATCCTGAAAGAAAAAAATGAAGGAAGTGTTTTTAGACTGCATACCATGCCAACACCATACTTATTGCTGGTGAACGGAAAAATAATTGTGTATGTGATGGTTTGTTTACTTCAGTTCGCTTTAATGCTTTCTGTTGGAAAAATATTTTTACCGATGCTTGGTTTACCTGCACTGGTTTTAGGCAATAGCCTGGCCGGTATTTTTATTTTGGCCCTGGCAACATCATTTGCTGCAACGGGTTATGGAGTAATGGTGGGTACATTGGCAGCAACTGAACACCAGGCGGCCATCATGGGTTCACTTTCCATACTTTTATTATCGGCACTGGGGGGTATTTGGGTACCCAGTTATGTAATGCCGGAAATGATGCGGAACATCAGTGCCTGGTCGCCGCTGAACTGGTCATTGGAGGGTTTTTACAAATTATTTTTAAGAGGTGGGCATATATCAGATATTTTAATGGATGCATGTAAACTGATGCTTTTCTTTTTTGTCACCATGTACATCTCTTACTTATATAACCGAAAAAAAAGAACCATTTAAGGCATGGATACAAACATCGTAATTGAGGAAATAAAAAAGTATATCGAAAAAAATATACTGGCAGAAGCTGTACATCTTGATGCCACAACAAATTTAAAGCAGGCCGGTATTGATTCTTTTTCAACAGTTGAGATCATCCTGTTCATAGAGCGCAAATTTGGGGTTTCGATACCTGATGAAAAACTATTGCCGGATAATTTTAAGACCCTGCAGGCACTTGCTGCAACTGTGCAGGAGTTAATGCCCGGTTCGTCATAAGGTAATTGGTTAATCCGTTAATCTGTTGAATACTTTTTTGTTAACAGGAACTCTACGGATTAACAAATTAACCAATTAACGGATTAATGTATTTTATATGAGCATGTCATCTTTTAATAAAGCTGAACTTCCTGGAAAAGTAATTTTAAGCGGTGCTGATTGTTTTCATTTGGTACTGGATAAGCATGCAAAAAAAAACGGTGCCGGTGGCAATGTAATGCGTAAGGTCTTTTATTTCAGCAACCCATTATCATTTGAAAAGATAAACGGCATTCTCAAAAGTTCCCCTGTTATTTACTGGCTCTGCAATATCAAATTGGTACAGGGTTCATTATTTAAATTGCCCTGTTGGAAATATATTGATCGTGGAAATGAGGTGATCCTGTTGGAGCATCATGCACAAATTGAAAATGAGATCCCGCAATCCATATTAACAAGAGATATTACTGTTGAATCAACCAGGTTTATTGAAGCCGACCTGGTTCATTATCTTTCGGGTGGTTGTGCTTTTGTTTTATCATGGAACCATATCCTGCTGGATGCAAAAGGAACAACACTGCTGTTTGAACATTTAAATCGGCTATCGGAGAATAAAGCACAGGATCCCGGTATTTTTTTTCCTGGCAAAGAAGAGAAGACAAATATTACCACTTACATCAGCAACATGTACAAGGTTAAAAAATTTGTACAAGCATCTTCAAAGCCTCCTGTTATTTCTGTGGCAAGCGCAAAAAATACAACTGTTGATGGAAGAACACTCACCAGGGTTATTCCATTTACTGAATCGGAAACCAATAAGATCAATGAACTTGCATTCAAGTCAGGGTCAAGGTTTGGGTTAACATTTTATTTTGTGGCCTGCTGTTCGCATGTCATTCATTTTCTTAATCAACAGCGAAATAAAGCGGGAGATCTGTGGCTGCCTGTTCCTTACGACGGGAGGTTGAGAGGTGCTGCCGGTCCGTTAATTTCAAACTGTGTTTCATTTTTATTTTACCGCATACCTAAAAATGAATTGAATACAGTTTCTCAAACCGTAAAATTTTTGAGCTCGCAAATGATGGCACAGATCAAAGAAGGCATACCGCAGAAGTATACCATGTTCCTGAACATGATGCGGCATATACCACTTTGGTTGTATTATTTTCTCATCAGCCGCACCGGTAAAGGCGTATTTGCAAGTTTCCTGTATACATCTACCGGCGATAATTTTAATGATCTCAGATCATTGTTTGGCGAACCCATCAGGAATATCAATATGATACCCGCACTTACTTTTCCACCCGGATTGACTTTTGTGTTTTTAAAACATGATGAAGCGCTCAATATAAATATTGCCTACTCTCCTGATATTATCAGTGATAATGAATTACATTTAATTGAACAAAAGTTAAAAGAAATATTGCTCGCTGAAAATTAATGGATACTATTTTACATACCGATATTGTAATTGTAGGCGGCGGCTCTGCCGGTGTTGCAGCCGCTGTAGCTGCTTCCCGTAAAGGATCGCAGGTGATACTGATCGAACGGAATGCTTATCCCGGCGGAAAGGCAACTGCTGCCGAAGTGGGCACCATCTGCGGATTATATAAATTCAATAAAAAAGAAGATTCTG
>JBDSXS010000265.1:0-18079 GCA_039926045.1 Ferruginibacter sp. | reverse complement strand
GTTACTAATATTTTAGCATCTTATTTAATTAAGAAATCATAATTTTAACCCCGCACACAATTTACTTGTTGCGGGGTCTTTTTATGCTACAGGGAAAAAAAATATTATTGGGTATAAGTGGTAGTATAGCTGCTTACAAATCTGCTGTATTAACGCGCCTTTTAATTAAAGCCGGTGCAGAGGTAAAGGTCGTGATGACTGCAGCAGCAAAAGATTTTGTAACCCCCCTTTCCTTATCTACCTTATCTAAAAACCCGGTACTTACAGACCTTACTGAAAATGACTCCTGGGCCAATCATGTTATGCTTGGCCGTTGGGCCGATATCATGCTCATTGCGCCTTTAAGCTGTAATACATTATCAAAAATGGCAAGTGGCTTGTGCGATAACTTATTAATGGCCGTTTATCTTTCAGCAACCTGCCCCGTGGTAGTTGCTCCTGCTATGGATGAAGATATGTGGCATCACGGCACAACAAAAAAAAATCTTACGATCATAAGTGGCTTTGGCAATCATATTATTCCTGTTGAAAATGGGGAGTTGGCCAGTGGTTTGGTTGGCGATGGCAGGATGGCAGAACCCCAATCGATCATTGACTGGCTGAATAGTTTTTTTTTGGGCGAGACTGAACTAAAAGGGAAAAAAGTTTTAGTAACCGCCGGCCCTACCTATGAAGCCATTGATCCCGTCCGTTTCATCGGCAATCATTCATCGGGTAAAATGGGGGTGGCTATAGCCGAAGAAATGCAAAAAAGAGGTGCTGAGGTAACGCTGGTGTTGGGACCTTCAAATATTAATATACAAGGAGGCATTAAACTGATCAAAGTAAGGTCAGCCGAAGAAATGTACCAGGCCTGCGAAAAAGCATTCCCGCTGTCTGATATAGCAATAATGAGTGCAGCCGTTGCTGATTACACACCGGTTAGTGTGGCAAATGAAAAGATCAAGAAGACAGAGAACGATCTGTCAGTACCGCTGATCAAGACTAAAGATATTTTAAAAGCACTGGGAGATATCAAAACCCAAAACCAGTTTTTGGTAGGTTTCGCTTTGGAAACAAATAATGAAAAAGAGTATGCATTAAAAAAACTGAAATCTAAAAATGCAGATATGATCGTTTTAAATTCATTGCAGGATGCCGGCGCAGGATTTGGACATGATACTAACAAAATCACTATTTTTGATAAAGCCGGTACGGCATTCCCTTTTGATATCAAATCAAAAAAAGAAGTAGCCATTGATATTGTAAATACAATCATTAAACAAATACATGCGAAAAATTAATTTATTATTTATCCTGTTGCTGGCTTTTAAATTCTCTTCAGCGCAGGAACTAAAGGCAAATATTACCGTGGTAAGTAACCAGGTAGGAAGCAATGTAAATCAGAATGTATTCCGCACCCTGCAGACAGCCCTTAATACTTTTATCAATACCCGTAAATGGACTGCTGATACCTACCAACCAAATGAAAGGATCGAATGCAATTTTTTATTGAACCTTCAGCCAACCGGCGATCTGAATGTGTATAATGCCTCAATAACCATACAGGCTGCAAGGCCCGTCTATAATACTTCCTATCTTTCACCAATCATTAATTTTAAAGATGATAATGTGAGCTTCAAGTATGTTGAATTTCAACAACTGGAGTTTAACGAGAACCGTGTGTCAGGTTCAGATGCAATGGTTTCCAACCTTACCGCGGTCATTGCCTATTATGCATATATGATACTGGCATTTGATTATGCATCTTTCGCACCCCGTGGTGGTGATCCTTATTTTCAAAAAGCACAAAACATTGTGAATAATGCACCTGATGGCAGGGGTATTTCGGGCTGGAAAGCCTTTGATGGAATAAGAAACCGCTACTGGCTTGTTGAAAATATGCTGAACAGCCGGTATACGATCATGCACGATATATATTATAACTATTACCGGCTGGGTATGGATAAATTGTATGAAGATGAAAATACGGCAAGGATAGAAGTAATGAATGTGTTAAACCTCTTAAACAATTTTAATACAGATAATCCTAATAAAATGATCAGCCAGTTCTTTTTCCAGGGTAAATCAACAGAGCTGATCAAGATATTTTCAAAAGCACCCCCACAGGATAAAATAAGGGCTTCTGAACTTCTGCAAAAAATGGACATTACCAATGCGGGCAAGTATAAAGATGAATTGAAATGATAAGGGTATTCATTTTGCTTTTTGGATTGGGGTTATTGACTTCCTGCGGAAACAATGAAAACCCTTCCGGTATTTTAAAACCCCAAAAAATGCAGGCCGTTTTGTGGGATATCATTAAAGCCGATGCATTTACAAATGAATTTATTAAAAAGGATTCTGCCAAAAACGCTGTTGCAGAAAATTTGAAATTACAACAGGAAATATTTGCGATCCATAAAATAACCAAGACCGACTTTTACAAAAGCTATGATTATTATCAGTCAAACACAACACAGTTTAAAATAATGCTTGATAGTATGATCGCACAGGCAGAACGGGATAAAAATATAAGAATACCTGTAATAGCCCAATAATATGAATAAAGTATACAACAATGCAACGGAAGCAGTTGCTGATATCAATGATGGCGCCGTGCTTATGCTTGGAGGATTTGGCTTATGCGGAATTCCGGAAAACAGTATTGCCGCATTGGTTAAGAAGAGGCCGGAAAATCTTACCTGTATATCAAACAACGCAGGGGTAGATGGTTTTGGTATTGGCTTAATGCTGGAACAGAAGCAGGTTAAAAAAATGATCTCATCCTATGTTGGCGAAAATGCTGAGTTTGAACGGCAATTATTAAGCGGCGAACTGGAAGTTGAATTAATACCACAGGGTACACTGGCAACACGATGTATGGCTGCAGGCTACGGCATGCCTGCCATCTTTACACCTGCCGGCGTAGGTACCGAAGTTGCTGCAGGAAAGGAAACAAGAATATTCAATGGTAAGGAGTATTTGCTGGAATATGCGTTTGATGCCGACTTTGCCATTGTAAAAGCCTGGAAGGGGGATACCGATGGCAATCTTATTTTTAAAGACACAGCACGAAATTTTAATCCCTTAATGGCGATGGCTGGTAAAGTAACAATTGCAGAAGTTGAAGAACTGGTGCCAGCCGGCGAATTGGATCACAATCAAATTCATACACCGGGGATATATGTGCATCGCATTTTCCAGGGAAAGGGCTATGAGAAAAGGATCGAGCAGCGCACAGTAATAAAAGCCCCCTCCGCCCCCTAAGGGGGGAACTGGGGAGTATGTATTAATTACAGTATTAAATTTTCAGTCAGTTTTTATTGAATGCTGATTGAGAAAAATTATAAACTTTAAATTTAAGTTCCCCCTTTAGGGGGACAGGGGGTATGGCTTTAACCAAAGAACAAATAGCACAACGTATTGCAAAGGAGCTTAAAGATGGTTATTATGTGAACCTCGGTATTGGTATTCCAACATTAGTAGCCAATTATATACCCGCAGGTATCAAGGTCGTTTTGCAAAGTGAAAATGGATTATTGGGTATGGGGCCTTTCCCTTTGGAAGGAAACGAGGATGCAGACTTAATTAATGCCGGTAAACAAACCATTACCACATTACCGGGTTCTTCGATTTTCGACAGCGCCATGAGCTTTGGAATGATACGTGCCGGTAAAGTTGACCTTACCGTTTTGGGTGCTATGGAAGTGAGTGAGAATGGTGATATTGCCAACTGGAAAATACCAGGTAAAATGGTAAAAGGAATGGGAGGTGCCATGGACCTGGTGGCCAGCGCAAAAAATATTATTGTTGCCATGATGCACACCAATCCTAAAGGCGAGAGCAAATTATTGCCCGCCTGCACACTGCCGCTTACCGGTACACATTGCATAAAAAAAGTTGTAACAGAACTGGCCGTGCTTGATATAACTGATGATGGATTTAAATTACTCGAAAGGGCCCCGGGTGTTTCCGTTGAAGAAATTGTTTCTAAAACTGCGGGTAAACTCATCGTGGAAGGAGAAATACCGGAAATGCAATTTGCTTAAATTATGCCTACTGATAAAAAGATCCCCCGAAAATTTTCGGGGGATCTTTTTATCAGTAGTTAGTTTATAAATATTTCTACCCTTTTGGCGCTGCAGCTAAAATCTCTTCATTAGCACCACTTGCATATTTCTCAAAATTTTTGATGAACTGTCCGGCAAGATTTTTTGCCATCGCATCATACGCATCTTTATCGGCCCAGGTATTGCGTGGATTTAAAATTTCGGTTGGTACATTTGGACATGCTGTAGGCATCATCATTCCAAAAACTGGGTGAGCTTCATAAGATACGTTATCAAGTTTACCTTCCAGCGCAGCTGTTATCATGGCCCTGGTAAAACTGAGTTTCATACGGCTGCCAACACCATAAGCACCACCGCTCCAACCGGTATTTATCATCCACACATTTACATTGTGGTCATTCATTTTTTTACCCAGCATCTCGGCGTATTGTGCCGGGTGCAGTGGCAAGAACGGTGCACCAAAACAGGCACTGAATGTTGATTTGGGTTCGGTAACTCCCGCCTCTGTACCTGCTACTTTTGCAGTATAGCCGCTGATGAACTGGTACATAGCCTGTCCTGAACTTAACTTGCTGATAGGAGGTAAAACACCATAAGCATCACAGGTTAAAAAGAAAAGATTTTTGGGTGTTTTGCCAATGGATGGTTCCAAAGCATTGCTGATAAAGGTTAATGGGTAACTTACCCTTGTATTTTCTGTGATCTTTTTGCTGCTGAAATCAATTTTATTGGTGCCTTCAATAAAAGTTACATTCTCAACCAAAGCACCCGGCTTGATGGCGTGGTATATTTCAGGCTCTTTCTCTTCACTCAGGTCTATACATTTTGCATAACAGCCGCCTTCAAAATTAAATACGCTGTCTTTGGTCCAGCCATGCTCATCATCCCCGATCAGTTTACGGTTAGGATCCGCACTTAAAGTGGTCTTACCCGTTCCGCTCAATCCAAAAAATACAGCCGTATCACCGTCATCACCCATATTGGCACTGCAATGCATGCTTAAAACATCGGCTTTAGTTGGTAACACAAAATTCAGCATGGTAAAAATGCCTTTTTTCATTTCACCGGTATAACCTGTACCGCCAATTAAGATCGTTTTATGTGTAAAGCTGATCACCGCAAAGTTTTCAGCACGTGTCCCATCAACTGCAGGATCGGCCTTAAAGCTTGGTGCCTGTATAATATGCCAATGTGGTTCAAAGTTCTCAAGATCTTTTTCTTCAGGACGAATAAACATATTGTAACAGAACAAATTGCTCCATGGGTTCTCATTGATCACCCTTAACCTTAACCTGTAAGCTTCTTCAGCACAGGCATAACAATCACGCACCCAGATCTCTTTTCCACTAAGGTGAGCCAACATTTTTTCTTTTAACTGGAAAAAGTTCTTTTCTTCAAAGGGGATATTAAAATCATTCCAGTGAACGGTGTTGTCGGTAAGGGCATCTTTTACAGTGAATTTGTCCTTAGGGCTGCGGCCGGTAAATTTACCGGTATTAATTAACAGGGCGCCGGTATCATTTAAAACACCATCGCCACGT
Organism: Ferruginibacter sp.; assembly: GCA_039926045.1. Classification (GTDB taxonomy): domain Bacteria; phylum Bacteroidota; class Bacteroidia; order Chitinophagales; family Chitinophagaceae; genus Ferruginibacter. The sequence goes on along the minus strand of JBDSXS010000265.1, from coordinate 12,486 downwards.
TGAACAGCCTGTTCGGTCAGTTGTTCAGGACCAAGTTGGTAATTAACGTTTTCCGTCGATGATAATCCAAGTTTTTTCAATGCTTCTAATGGGGGGGCAATTGTAGTTTGAACTGACATAGCAAGTAATTATTTAAGTTTACGCAATCGTTCCCGCAAAGTTATGGAATTGTGATTTTAAAAGCTAAATTAACCAACGTATATTTAAAAAGGGTCAGCTGAAAAACAGGAATTATTTATAAATATTAACTATTTATCAGTTTTATTAAATAAGTTTAAATAAAAACAAGTTTAATTTAATATGGATTATTTTACCCAAAATAAAGGGGTATCAGATGATCTTCATTATTTGATGGATCTACACCCTTTTTTGCAACGAAAAAAGACATCATTAACCTGTATATTGCAGATTAAATAACACATATGAAATATCTCCCCCTAAACCCCGAAATATTCATACAGAACCGGAAACGTTTTGTTGAGAGAATGGAAAAGAATTCCATCGCCATTTTTAACAGCAATGACGAGTTACCCACCAATGGTGACCAGTTGCATAGGTTCAAACAAAATGCCGACCTGTATTGGTTAACGGGTATTGAACAGGAAGATACCATGTTGATCTTATTTCCTGATAACCCTGATGTGAAACACAGGGAGGTATTAGTATTGGTACGTCCAAATGAACTAAAAGAAAAATGGGATGGCCACAGGTTCAGAGCCCATGAAGCAACAGGCATATCCGGCATCAATACCATTATATGGTTAGATAGTGCTGATGCTTTATTACAGCCATGGATCCACCTGGCAGAAACTATTTATCTGAATAGTAATGAAAATGACCGAAAAGCAAACTGGGTTCCGGTAAGGGATTATCGATATGCTGAAATGATGAAGAAGCATTTCCCTTTACATAATTATAAACGCAGCGCACAGATATTAAAAGACCTTCGTGGTATTAAAACCGCTTTGGAACTAGAAGTGCTGCAAAAGGCAATTGACATTACAGACATTACTTTCAGGAGATTGATGCAGATCATAAAGCCAGGCATCATGGAGTATGAAATTGAAGCAGAGATCTATCATTCCTTTTTATCACAAAGGGCAACAGGGCCGGGGTATGGTTCTATTATTGCCAGTGGCGACAGGGCAAGAACATTGCACTATGTTGAAAACAGCCGGGAGTGTAAGGACGGTGAATTGATCCTGATGGATTTTGGTGCTGAGTATGGATGCTATAATGCTGATCTTACCAGGACTGTACCTGTTAGTGGAAAATTCGGCCGGCGTCAAAAAACAGTTTACAATGCCTGCTTACATTTACATCAATATGCTGCCAGCATTTTAAAGCCAGGTATCAGCATTATTGATTATACCGAAAAAGTAGGGGATGAAGCTACCGTGGTCTTCCAAAAAATAGGATTGCTGAGAAAATCAGAAATAAAAAATGAGGATCCTGCTAACAGGGCATACCGCAAATACCTGTATCATGGTATTTCTCATCACCTGGGTATTGATGTGCATGACCTGGGAACAAGAACAGCCCCGGTGAAAGCCGGTATGGTATTTACCATCGAGCCGGGCATTTATATTGAAGAAGAGCAAATGGGTGTACGGATAGAAAACAATTTCTGGATCACCAAAACCGGGAATAAAGATCTGATGAAAAATATTCCAATCACGGTGGAAGAGATTGAAGCCTACATGAAGAAATAATCATTTAAAAATATTACATAATCAACTGTCGTCGGTTGCCTGTCGTCAGTGGTCTTTACAGCATGAAACAGATCCCGAATTTATTCACCCTCCTCAATTTAGTTTTTGGATGCCTGGCTATTGTCGTCATCCTGCAAAACGGTATCGTTATTCAATATGCTGCAGATGGCACACAGTTGATAGATATACCCGAACAAATATGGATGGCATCATTGTTCATTGGTATTGCCGCTGTGGTTGATTTCCTCGATGGCTTTGTCGCAAGGTTATTTAAAGCCAGCTCCGAAATGGGCAAACAGCTGGATTCATTGGCCGATGTGGTAAGTTTTGGTGTTGCGCCTGCCATGATACTTTACCAACTTTTGCGAATGAGTATTGCACAGGAAGAAGATGGTTTGAATGCATCCACCATCTGGCTGGTACCTGCATTTATACTTGCAGCAGCGGGTGCATGGCGGCTTGCAAGGTTTAATATCGATAATTCACAATCTTTTGGATTTAAAGGCGTGCCCATTCCTGCCGTAGGCTTATTGGTTGCATCCTTACCGCTTATATATTGGAACAACCACATCCAGCTGGTTGTTGATATACTGTTTAATAAATGGTTCTTATACGGGCTTATTCTTTTGTTAAGTTGGTTAATGGTTTCTACATTGCCATTAATGGCTTTAAAGTTTAAAGACTTCAGTATAAAAAATAATATCCCTAAAATAATTTTACTGGCTGTTGCTGTTGTAGCAGCTTTAATTTTTAACTGGCTGGCAGTACCGATTGTATTTATTGTGTACATTATTTTATCTTTGCTTTTCAAACAACCACAATCATGATATTTACTGTTCAGATAAAAGTAATGCCGCTTAAGGATCTATTGGACCCGCAGGGTAAAGCCGTAATGGGTGGTTTGCAGAATTTGGGATTGAATAATGTTTCAGATGTAAGGATCGGAAAACATATTGATCTGCAGCTCGAAGCAGATAATAAAGAAGCTGCCCTGGCAAGTGCTGAAGACGCTGCCAAAAAATTACTGGCAAACCCGGTGATGGAAGTATATGAAATAACGGTAACCCCAAACCCCTAAAGGGGCTTTCTCTAAATGAAGTTCAACTAAATAAATTCAGATCAAAGGTTGAGTGATAAACAATCCCAGAACGAGAATACTCCAGGTTCCCCCTTCAGGGGGCTAGGGGGTCTTTATCTCATTCCATCTCCCATTGGTAACCTTGCTGATATCACTTTCAGGGCAATAGAGATATTAAAAGCCGTTGACCTTATCCTTGCCGAAGATACCCGTACCAGCGCTGTGCTGTTAAATCATTACCAGGTTCAAAAGCCCATTACGCCTTACCATCAGCATAATGAACATAAGATACTTGCCCATTTAACAGAGCAACTGGCAGCCGGTAAATCCATGGCATTAATAACTGATGCCGGTACGCCTGGCATTAGCGATCCTGCTTTTTTACTGGTTCGTGAATGTATCAAGAATAATATCACTGTAGAATGTTTACCTGGTGCAACGGCATTTGTACCGGCACTGGTAAACAGCGGCCTGCCCATCAACAGTTTTTGTTTTGAAGGTTTTTTGCCACTTAAAAAAGGAAGGCAAACCATGATGAAAAAGTTAGCTAGCGAAGAAAGGACGATGGTTTTTTACGAAAGCCCGATGCGTTTGGTAAAAACATTGAATGATCTTATACAATATTTTGGCCCCGACAGGCAATGCTGTGTAAGCCGTGAACTCACCAAAAAATTTGAGGAAAATGCAAGGGGCAGTTTGCAGGAAGTGCACGATCATTTTAATGCAAAGACAGTAAAGGGCGAGATCGTGATCGTGGTGGAAGGAAAAAATTAGCTATCAATACTACTTAAGTACCGCCTTTCAAAAATAGTTTTCATACCCCTTACTTTGCTACAGAAAAACATTTACTCGAACTGCTGTTCCTGATAAATATCAATGCATCGTATTCTTGTAGCAGATCGGTAGGCACAAATTGTCTTTTCTCTTCTTCCACTCTTGCACCTATATGACGAAGGTTTTTCTTATCAAACAGAAATTCATTTTGTTCATTCTGCTTCATCTGGTTTAAAACTAAAATATAGTTTTCGTTGTTAGCCGCCTTCAGGTAATATTCATAATTTTTTTTGTTGCTTGCTGATAAAGTATTGGCAGAATCTAATTTATTCCGGTTGTTTATTCGGTTAAAGGCTGTGTAAGTTCCTGATTCGCCTGCAAAACCTATAGCTAAATAATTGTTGCCAAATTTTTCTTCCAGGAATTTACCCATCCAGTATTTCTTTTTGTTTATATGGCCATTGTGTGCCCACAATACAATTTTACTTCCGGGGTTTTGATCAGCAATCCATTGTATATTCTGTGCCATGCTTTCATCACGCCCTTGCGCTTTTGTATTTCTGGCGGCATACTGCCACAGTATACTAATGTTCTGCTTTATCCAGGAATAATCCGGGTCTTGCTTTGCCTGTGTATAAGATTCAAAATCTTTCAGCATGGTTGCAGCAATTTCTACAACGGGTGTAGCTTCTTTACGGTTATTCCGGTTAAATGTATATACAAGTTTTGATGCAGCAGAATCAAATGCAGATAATTTTTCTGCAAATGGTATGCTGTGTTTTGTGCAGAATTCGCTTACATTTGTCAATGCTACTTTGTAAAACTGCATATCAAAACCGGTGAAATATATTTTTTTACTGCTGGTATAATTGTATTGCTTCATCCACTCAATCATGTCTAATACTTCCTGTGTGTACCAGGTCCAGAAATACATGCCACCTAATAATTCTTTTGCATTTCCTTTCCCATTTATGATATAGTCATTCAGTTTATATGCTTCAGGCATACTGGCTTCAATAGAAAAAATCGTAAACCCTTTTTCTTTCACCAGGTATTCCAGCAATCTATGTTTCATTGTAAACACTTCATCGCTGCCATGCGTAAATTCCCCCAAACCTACAATACGTGCATCACCTATGAAGCTATCTAACTTTTTCAGATCTTCCATTCCGTTTTCCGCCCTCAAACTTTTAACAGGTAGCAGGTTGCTATTAAGCCAGTCAATGGAAGCTTTGGCTTGTGCATGAAGCATCAGAACAGCGAAAGAAATGATACAAGTCAGAGATATTTTTTTCATAATTGAAGTTAATAAACCACATTTAATCAGCATCTATTTTTTAAAACATTAGTAGCCATTTATCAGTTTTATGCTTTTCATATGGCTATTTTACCGAAATTTACCCATTATAAATTTTATTGCATGAAAAAATCGATTGTTTTATTTGTTATTGCGGTTTGTATCCATTCTGTTTTGTTTGCCCAACCCGATCGCTGGCAACAGGCTGTAAAGTACAATATGAATATTGATATGGATGTAAATACAAACAGGCTTACCGGGAAACAAAGACTTGAATATAGTAATAATTCACCCAAAGCTTTAAACAAGGTGTTTTATCATTTATATTTTAACGCATTTCAACCCAACAGCAATATGGATATCAGGAGCCAGGAACTGGGTAAGGTTTTGGTTAGCGGCCGGCCCGATTGGGATGGAAGGGTTAAAGACCGTATTGCAAACCTGAAGCCTGATGAGATCGGGTATCAAAAAATCATTTCACTTAAAATGAATGGCATAGTTCAGCCATTTAAATATCATGAGACCATACTGGAAGTGAATTTAACCAAACCCATTGCAGCCAAAAGCAAAGTTGTTTTTGACATGGAGTTTGAAGCGCAGGTTCCCTTGCAGATCAGGCGCAGCGGAAGAGACAATCCTACAACCGGTGTACGTTACAGTATGAGCCAATGGTATCCAAAATTATGTGAGTATGATTATGAAGGCTGGCATCCCACACCCTATGTAGCCCGGGAATTCTATGGTGTTTGGGGTAATTTTGATGTGACTATCAATATTGATAAAACCTATAAACTGGGCGGAACAGGTGTATTAATGAATGCCAATGAAATTGGTTGGGGTTATGATAAGCCTGGAACAGAATTGAAGCCCACAACTAAGGCAAAACGCAGCTGGCATTTTGTTGGAGAGAATATTCATGATTTTGTATGGACCGCAGATCCTGAATATAAGCACCTGGTTTATCAAATGCCCAATGGGGGCCCAATATTACATTCCATTTATAATTATAAAGAGAATGATGCTAAAAATGATTCAGCATGGGCTACGGTGCTTACCGCAGCAGCAACGGCTTTACCTTTTATAGAAAAAAATTTTGGAAAATATCCTTATCCTCAATATTCATTTATACAGGGAGGTGATGGTGGTATGGAATATCCTATGGCTACATTATTGGTGGGCCCTGGCCTAGGCACCGTTTTTCATGAGTGGCTGCACAGCTGGTACCAAATGATGCTGGGCACTAATGAAAGTTTGTATGCCTGGATGGATGAAGGCTTCACCAGTTATGCCGAAGACCAGGTTTCCAAATTCTACGATAAAAAATCTGCATTGCAGGCATATAGAGATGCTTTACAAAAGAATCCGAATAATAAAAACCTGAAAGAGGCTGTTGACATATTGCCTGAAGACCATAGTGGTGCTTATATGGGTTATTTTAACCTTGCTAAAAGTGGTTTTGAAGAACCGATGACAACTCACAGCGATCATTTCAATTCAAATTATGGCTACAGCGTTGCCGCTTATTCAAAAGGCGAAGTATTTATGGAACAGTTAGGTTATATAGTAGGGGCTGAAGTAAGGAATAAGATCTTGCTGGAATATTATAAGCAATGGCGTTTTAAACATCCCAATGCAAATGATTTGATGAGAGTTGCTGAAGATGTAAGCGGTATTCAATTAGACTGGTATAAGGAATACTGGATCAACACAACAAAAACCATTGATTATAAGATAGACAGTTTGTGGGAGGATAACGGTGTATCAAAGATCCGTTTAAAAAGAATAGGGAATATGCCCATGCCGATCGACCTGCAACTGACATTTAAAGATGGCAGCACTGAGATGTTCTATGTGCCGTTAAATTTAATGTATGGCAGTAAACCAAATGAAAAAGCTACACAGAAACGTGAAGTGATGGAAGAATGGAAATGGACTCACCCTACATATATTGTGGAGATGAAGCGTAAACTTACCGATCTGAAGATAGTAGAGATCGATCCATCCAAAAGAATGGCTGATATAGACAGGAAAAACAATACACTTGAACTGAATTGGTAACCGGCCTGGCCAAAGTATAATTCAATATGGAACTAAATATCCGCAGGGTTACCATTGAAGATGTTTCAGCTTTATCTGAAATTGCCAGGCAAACTTTTTTCGATACGTTTACCGGCACCTGTAGCCAGGAGGATATGCTCTCTTTTTTAGACCAGTTTTATAATGAAGAGCAATTAGGTAAAGAATTAATGGATGCCGAAACTTTTTGCTTTTTTGCAGAAGCCGAAGGGATGCCGGTTGCTTACCTGCATTTTGCGGAAGATTATAAAAACTTTCCATTAATGAAAAAATGGAAGGCGCTTGAGCTGAAAAGGATCTATGTGTTGAAAGAGTTTCACGGTAAAGGGATCGCTCAAAAACTGATGGACCATGTTTTGAACTTTGCTATTGAAAAAAGATATGAAGTGGTTTGGCTGGGCGTTTGGGAGCATAACCTCAGAGCACAAAAGTTTTATGAGAAATATGGATTTGTAAACTCAGGATACACCCATGATTTTCCCATTGGCAATACGCCCCAAACTGATGTCTGGCTTTGGAAATTCTTAATGCAATAGATTAATGCCGGGTTTAAAATTTCCTAAACTTGAACACATCTTTATCATTAAAGGTTCTGGCCCCTCTCTTTAAGGAGAGCGATTGGGGTGAGGTTATCGTCCAAAATATTTATTAACGGCTTCAATACGGTTGCTTACGTGCAGTTTCTCATAAATATGATATACATGTTTGCGAACTGTTTCGGAGCTGATGGTTAATTTGCCGGAGATCTCTTTATATAAAAGCCCGGTTGATAACATCTCCAGGATCTCGTTCTCCCTTTTTGATAAAACATCTAATGATGACCCAACCGATGTTTTAGGTTTATTTTGAAAAGCTGCAACCACTTTACTGGCGATCTGGCTGCTCATGGGAGCACCACCTTCAATTAATTCCTTGATACCCTCTAAAAGTTTTGCAGGGGAGGTCTTTTTTAAAATATAACCGCTTGCACCAGCCCTTAAAGCCTCAAATATTTTTTCATCTTCATCATAGATGGTACACATCATGAATAAGATATTGGGGTAGGAGTGCTTTAATTCCCTCACTACTTCAATGCCATTAATGCCTTCACCAAGGCCGATATCCATTAATACAACAGTTGGATTTAGAATGGGCAATTTCACCAGGGCTTCCTCACCTGTTATGCAAGATCCTACCAGTGCAAAATCATCCGAAGATTCAATGATCTGCTCCAAAGCCTGGCGGATATCATTATTATCTTCTACTATGGCAACTGATTGATTCATATTATTGCAAAATTGGGTAAAACAAAGGAATTAACCAATACCACAAAGTGGTAACTTATGATAGCCTTGCATATTATCTGGCGGGTATGTACAAAAGGTATTTTTCATTAAAATATTCCAGCGCAAATATTTTCTCAATTTCCCACACCATTGGCTTACAGCCACTTTCAAATATTTCTGTGGCAAGGTCACCGCCTTTGAGGCATATCAAACCATTGGGTATTTCGGCATTACCTGTCTTATTTTTCTGAATAAGGGGCTTGCTCCAGTGCCACAGGTCTTTTAATGGAGCAACTGCCCTCGAGATCACCACATCAAACTTCCTGTTCTTTATATCTTCTGCCCGGGAGTGTTGAGTGGTAAGATTTTGTAACCCGATAACAGCGGAAATTTCAGCAACAACTTTCAGTTTTTTATTGATGCTGTCAACCAGGTGAAAATTTGCCTCCGGGAACATGATGGCCAATGGGATACCCGGAAATCCTCCGCCACAACCCAGGTCCATTACCTGCATGCTTTTTGTAAATTCAAATTTTGTTGCTATGGCGAGGGAATGTAAAACATGGTGCTCATAAAAATTGTCCATATCCTTCCTGGAAATGACATTGATCTTTTCATTCCACTCCGTATATAAATTTTTCAGCGCAGCAAATTGTTCTATTTGCTTTTCCGAAAAATCTGTAAAATATTTTTGTATGATCTCCATATAAAATAAAAAAACAAAACATAATCTCCCCATCAATCTTCTCCATTTCCTCCCCCTTCGGGGTTCTCTGATAAGAGAACGAACGAAGTTCAAGAGGGGGCCAGGTTGGGGTGAGGTTACTTCCAAACCCTCGGTGGTTTTTTAAATACCGATGCTGCAAATATCAGGTAATAAAAAAACATCCAAATGTCAATAACTAAAAACCAGGAATACATGGCCTGCTCATTTAATTTTTTCATGCAGGGATACAAAACCACCGCCTGTACCAGGAAACGGATACCAAACACGATCAGTGCCCATTCCCAACTATAAAAAATTAAGCTGGCAATCAGAAAGGGGTAAAACAAAAAATGAGATAATGTATATAAGCCCAGTAAAAATTTATGTAACGGCTTATAAAATTTACCCGTGCTGTAGTGCCTGTTCTTTTGCTTTATCCAGGCAGCCCAGGTTTTTGGGGCTTCACTTAAAGTAAAGGCTTCCTTATCAACATTGATCCTGGTATTCTTTTTTGTGGCCGCCATATTAATGAACAGGTCGTCATCGCCGCTGGGTATATTGTTATGGGCCGAAAAACCCTTGTGCCGGTAAAAAATGGTTTTTTTATAACTGAGGTTACGCCCTACACCCATATAAGGTTTGCCTGCAAGCGCGTACGAAAAATATTGCATTGCGGTATGAAAGGTTTCCCAACGGACAATTTTATTAAGCAGTCCTGCTTGTTTATGATAGGCACCGTAGCCTAAAACAATTTCTGTATTCTCATCATAGGTTTGTTGCATTTTATCGATCCAGAATTCGCTGGCTGGCACACAATCAGCATCGGTTAATAACACAATTTCATGTTTGGCCGTTTTGATACCAATACTTAAAGGGAATTTTTTACCGGGTATCAGTTTAGCTTCCTGTTTTAACAGCACAACCTGCAATTGCCTGTACGTTTTCTGGTATTCTTCCAGCAGGTATTTACTGTCATCATAAGAATTATCATCCACTACAATAACTTCATGTGTGGTGCTGTATTGCTGAACCAACGATCCCGGGAGATTTTTTGCTAAATTTGCTGCCTCATCGCGGGAACATATAATTACTGATACGGGATGGGTTTGAGATGTAGACCTGGGCTTTGGTTTATAAAACGCCAGTCGGGTAAAAAAAAACAGGTAATAAAAAAGCTGCACAAGGGTTAGTAAGCAAAATACATAAAATAGTATTTGCCCGGTTTGGGTAAAATTCATGAGGCAAAAATAAGGAATGGGGTTAAGTAAAAAGGCAAAAATCAAAAATCAAAAACAATTAATGGCTGCACTAAAATTCGATCTGCAACATACTGATCTCAACTCAAAGGCAAGGGCAGGAAAAATAACAACTGACCACGGGGAAATAGTAACGCCCATATTTATGCCGGTGGGTACTGTAGGAAGTGTGAAGGCGGTAACACAACAGCAGTTGCATGATGAAGTAAAGGCCCAGATCATCCTTGGCAATACGTATCATTTATACCTGCGCCCGTCCCTGGAGGTGATGGAAGCTGCAGGCGGCTTACACAAATTCAACAGGTGGGATAAACCCATTTTAACCGATAGCGGGGGTTACCAGGTTTTTTCTTTGGCAAACAACCGCAAACTTACCGAGGAAGGCGCATTGTTTCAAAGCCATATTGATGGAAGCAAACATTTATTTACACCGGAAAGTGTAATGGATGTACAAAGAATAATTGGCGGCGATATTATTATGGCTTTTGATGAATGTCCACCATATCCCAGTGATCATAACTATGCAAAAAATAGTATGGAGCTTACGCACCGCTGGCTCGACAGGTGTTTTGCAAGATTTGATGCAACGCCGGATAAATATGGCTACACACAAAATTTATTCCCGATCGTGCAGGGTAGTACCTATAAAGACCTGAGAACAGCATCTGCAGAATTCATCGCATCAAAAAATGCAACGGGTAATGCCATCGGTGGACTGAGTGTTGGTGAGCCTTTGGAGATGATGTACGAGTTTACCGAATTGTGTTGCGATATTTTACCTGTACAAAAACCACGTTACCTGATGGGCGTGGGCACACCCTGGAATATTTTAGAATCCATTGCTTTGGGTATAGATATGTTTGACTGCGTAATGCCCACCCGAAACGGCCGCAACGCCATGTTGTTCACCAGTAATGGCGTAATTAATATTGACAACAAAAAATGGGAAAAGGATTTTTCAGTAATTGATGATGGGATAGATTGCCCGATGAGTAACTATTACAGCAAAGCCTATCTACGCCATTTAATGAAATCGAAAGAGTTTTTGGGACTTACCATTGCAAGCGTTCACAACCTTGCTTTTTACCTGTGGCTGGTAGGACAGGCGAGGGAACATATCATAGCCGGGGACTTTACAAGCTGGAAAGCAGAAATGGTTGTTAAACTGCAGCAACGGCTGTAAGGTTAAAGTAGTGCATTAGTTTTAAAAGCTGTCAGGTTGAGCTTGTCGAAACCGGGATAACATTAACTAATCCGTCTTCGACAAGCTCAGACTGACAGCCCACAGGATTCTGCGAACAAAATTGTTAATGAAGATTCAAACTGCTATTGCCTTTGCAAACGCTTAACAAAAAAAGCTAATGACGGCACAATAATTGAAAAAAGCTAAGTTGTTTTTTAATAATTATCTTTAAGCCAACAAACCTTTTGTATGAAGCAAAAATTACTTTACGTACTGCTTACTTTCCTATTGCCTTTTATGGGCTACAGCCAAAATGGGAATGTTCAAAACGCCAACATACCCAAAGATGCTCCCGTAAATGTGAGCATGACAGATTTTAAGAATAATATCCTTCCTCATGAGATCGTTATTTTCCGGAGCTTTGCCAATGGCAGGGAATACCAGGGGTTAACAGACTCAACCGGGAAATTTTCTACCCGTTTGCCCGCAGGAGATAAATACGAGATATTCATTCTGGGGTTTAAGGACTCAACCAGTTATATTATCCTGGATATCCCGGCAACAAAGGGCAATGCCTATTATAAAAATCCATTTAAAGTAGATATCCAGTTCTTACCGGCTAAAAGTTTTGTACTGGATGATTGTAATTTTGAAACAGGAAAAGCAGAACTGAAACCCGAGTCTTATACGGTTTTGGATGAACTGGTGGCTTACTTAGTTAGAAAGGAAGATGAGCGCATTGAACTTGGCGGACATACAGATAATGTAGGCACTGCAAAAAGTAACCTGGTACTATCTGAGGCCCGGGCCAATACAGTAAGGGCTTATATCATCATGAAAGGTATTGATCCTTTAAGGGTAACAGCCAGGGGATATGGATTTACTGTGCCGGTTGCCGACAATTCAACTGCCGAAGGAAGGGCTTTGAACAGGAGGACAGAAGTTAAGATATTGGAATAAAAAAGTTTAAGAATTCGATATATAAGGATCCCGTTCAGTTTAAACTGAACGGGATTTTTTTTAGAAGTGGCACCTTTTTTACCCCTTGGTCGGTGTCCCCACCGACCAAAACCAAAGTGTAATCATTTTTTTTATGAAGACGAATGAAGATTATATTGATACTTTAATCAATCGTTCCG
>JBDSXS010000264.1:0-3636 GCA_039926045.1 Ferruginibacter sp. | reverse complement strand
GATTAAAGCAAGGGATTCATGAGTTTAATTACGTTGTGGATGATAAGTTCTTTGTTGAAAAAGGTAGTCCTGATTTTACCAATTGCCAGGCAAACATAAAGCTTCAGCTTGATAAAAAAAGCAGTTTTATGCTGCTGAAGTTCGAGATTGGCGGTAAAGCAGATATCAGTTGTGACCGCTGCGGAAATCCATTAACCATGGACATCTGGGATGAGTTTAATATGTTGGTTAAACTGGTAGAAAACCCTGATGAGATGAATACACAGGAAGAAGATCCCGATGTATTTTATATTTCCAGGAGCGAAAGCCACCTGGATGTTGGCAACTGGATATATGAATTTGTGCTGTTGAGTTTTCCCCTACAGAAAATGTGCAGCGAAGAGGAAATGGGCGGACCGCAATGCAACAAGGAAGTGCTGGAGAAACTGAAGACAATGGAAGTGAAGGAAGAACTGCCCAATGCCAACCAGATCTGGAAAGGCCTGGAACAGTTCAAAAAAACAAAGAAAGAAAGAACAAAAAAATAACCCAATCATTAAAAATTAAAAACTAAGCGATATGCCAAATCCAAAAAGGCGCCACTCACAACAACGCAGTGCAAAAAGAAGAACTCATTATAAGGCAAGTGAGCCAACCTTGAGTGTAGATAAAACAACCGGCGAAACCCATGTACGTCATCGTGCCCATGTTAGCGAAGGAAAATTATTCTACAAAGGAAAATTAGTAGCTGAAAAAGCGCCGCTTAAAGCATAATATTTTTCAAACTATCAATTCTAAATCCGAAATTCGATGAAAAGAGTTTCAGATTTAGAATTTTGCATTTAAAGGATCTGAGTTTTTTTGAATTTTTGATCTCTGTTTCAAAAGTCTGTAAGCCTGCCTGTCCCGATTATTTCGGGGAGCTTGTCGAAGGCGATATGATTTACTGTTAACCCGGTTTCGACAACACTTAGTCAAGCTCAGTACAACCTGACAGTATAATTATTAAAGCTTTTTTTAAGCATTAGCTTTGCAAACTAAAATGATATTAAATGAATATAGGGCTGGACATGATGGGAGGCGACTTTGCTCCACTGGAAGCAGTGAAGGGAGCCGCTGAATTTTTAACCAGTACAACCGCCGATATTCATCTAACACTGATCGGCAATGAAGGAAAGATAAAAGAACATCTTGCCAACTACCCTATCCCTGCTGGTCAATACACGATCGTTCATGCCGCCCAGGTAATAGAAATGCACGAGCATCCCACCAAGGCCCTTAAAGAAAAACAACAATCATCCATTGCCATAGGTTTTCAATTACTGGCAACGGGCAAAACAGATGCCTTTATTAGCGCAGGCAATACCGGCGCTATGATGGTTGGTGCCCTATTCAGCATTAAAGCCATTGAGGGTGTACTGCGGCCAGCCATTGGCGCTTATATGCCACGTGAAGACGGAACACTTGGATTGTTGGTTGATGTTGGGCTTAATGCAGATTGCAAACCTGAAAACCTAAACCAGTTTGCTATACTGGGCTCCATGTTTGCCAAATACATTTTAAATTTTGACAACCCAAAAGTGGGGCTTGTAAATTTGGGAGAAGAAGAAGGCAAAGGAAATCTACTGGCACAGGCCACGTATCCGCTGCTAAAAGAAAACAAACAAATAAATTTTATTGGCAATATTGAGGGGCGTGATATTTTATTGGCCGGCGCTGATGTTTTTGTGTGCGAAGGCTTTACCGGTAATGTGATCTTAAAATTAGCTGAAAGCATTTATGATATCTGCCGGCGCCGCAATATTGATGATGAACATTTTAACTGTTTTAATTTTGAACAATACGGTGGTGTTCCCGTGCTCGGCGTATCTAAGCCGGTGATCATCGGTCACGGCATCTCCCACGCCATGGCATTTAAGAATATGATACGCATTGCACAACGCATGCTGGAGACCGATCTTTTGGGAAAGATGAAAGACAGTTTTGTTGAGCAGGTGTAAATAAAAGCATCAATTTATTTAGTATTATTGCCATACAAAGGATCTTTATGAAATATATCAGTTTACTTCTGGTGGTAAATATTATTTGTATTGGCGGGTTTAGTCAAAACCACCGTACAACAAGGATCTATACAATTCCCGACTCCATCCCGGCAAGCGGGTATTATGCAGAAGTAAGCATGACAGACAGCAAGAATTCAAAAAAGAATATTTCAGGAATATGTGTAAATGAGGCTACCGTGAGGTTAGAACAGAACAAAGAAGATAAGCTGGTTGAACTGATCTTTTTTGATAACAAAGGAAAAGACATTGCATCGGGATCAGATGTTTATCCATACGGCCTGGGTAGTGCCTGGAAATATGATTGGCAGTATGATGTAACTTATCCCTTACTTATTTTAACAGCCAGTGATTCAGCGTCACATACCACCATTTTCTCAGGCTATATCTTCCTGCCCAATGAAAAGAAATGGAAGCTGATCTCTACCCGTTTGTATAATGATACCATCAGTGTGAAATACTTATGGCCCGGAACTACAGAGAATAAAAAGTCCAGTGCAACATATAGCAACCGTTGGCTGTTGCGCAGCAGTGGTAGTTGGAAGGCCCTGGATGACCAAATGACAAAAGCACCAACACTGCGTCCACTCATGCGTAATTTGGATAGCCTGTATCAACAAAAAATTGAAGAAGATAATTTACGTGCCAGGCTGCCCAAAGACAGTGTAACCTATAAAGAAGGTATTTTGTATCAATCATTAAAAGAAGGCAGCGGAAGGTTGGTAAATGTTACAGATACTGTTGTTGTGCGTTATAAAGGCTGGCTCTTCAGCAATGGCAGTATATTTGACCAAACAAAAGAAAAACCGGCAACATTTCCTTTAGGCAGGTTAATAAAAGGCTGGCAGTTGGGTGTTACGGAATGCCGGGTTGGTGGTAAGATAAGATTGTATATTCCTTCGGGCAGTGCGTACGGCATCCGAACTTTTGCAACAGGTATTCCACCTAACAGCACATTGGTTTTTGATGTGGAAGTGCTGGAGGCAAAAGAGAAGTTGATAAAATAATTTTTCAACCTCTCCCTTTCTTTCTCTAATTTATTTCTTCAATTTGTTTTATGCCCGTCAATTATAAAAAATTAGATAACCCTGCCTGGCATTCATTAACGGAAACCCATACCGGGTTTGCTTTGGGCACTTATGAATTTAAACGTTATGATCCGGAGATCGTATTGTTTTCAGGTTATGATCCCGGAGCCAAAAATATTTTTCAGCAACTCGACCAGGTATTTAACCCAACCGATTCTTTTTTTCTTTTTGACCAGTTCCCTGCATTGCCTCCCAACTACCAGGTTGAAACTATTGTACAATGCCTGCAAATGGTTTGCGAAACACCGGTGCATGTTGATATTACAGAAAACCTTGTCCCGCTTGATGAAACAAATTCGGAAGAGATGTATGCATTGGTGAGCCAGGTGTTCCCGGGTTATTACCTGCCGAAAAGCCGGCTGATGGGAGATTTTTTCGGCATCTTTAAAGATGAAAAACTGGTGGCCATGGCGGGTGAACGGCTGCGTATGGATGGACTAACAGAAATAAGTGCCGTGGTTACACACCCCGACTGGCTGGGCCGTAAATTTGCACAACAATTGGTAAGC
>JBDSXS010000263.1:0-9637 GCA_039926045.1 Ferruginibacter sp. | reverse complement strand
TAGTACCAATCAGATCGTCTTCCGTAATAAAAGTAGATTTACCGAACAGGTCCATCATTACCCAGTAATTATAGGCACGTAAAAAACGAACTTCAGCTACCGATTTTTTAATATCTGCAGCATCAGTGCCGCCAATACCTCTTTCGGCCAGTTTAGCATCGGTACTTTCCCTCATATACTCATTGATCAAAGTGATATTATAGATGGGGCGTGCATAAATTCCTTTTAAGAAAGGATCGGCACTGGTCCATTTCATGTCATGAAAATCATGAATGGTCTGGTCATTCCAGGCAACTACGGCTTCATCAGTAGGCAATTCATTGCAGTTAAACAACATTCTTATGAATGCAACCTGCGATCCTTCATCGAGGCCACCGCTGATATCTGGATTCCCTGCTGGGCCTGCGTTACCGGTGATGGCCAGTGTGCCGTAAATTTTTGCCAGTACAGATTTATAACCTGCAGCCGTTGAATATGTTTTTTCAGGCGTAAGGTCGTTGGTTGGATACAGATCCAGTTTTTTTGCACATGAAAGGATAACCATGGTTACAACCAGTGTTACAGCCAGGTATTTAATTAATTTATTTTTCATACAATCGTTATTTTATAATTAAAAATCCAAATTAAAGCCTAAAGAAAATGTACGTGGTCTTGGGTAGATGTTATTATCTACGCCGGACTCACTTGAATTTTCAGGATCAAGGCCTTTATATTTAGTAATAACAAAAACATTTTGGATGCTTGCTGAAATGCGTAAACTGGCCATGCCTTTAAACACTTTGCCCCATTGATATCCGAAGTTAATATTATCCAGTTTGAAGAAAGACGC
This sequence comes from Ferruginibacter sp., assembly GCA_039926045.1. Taxonomy (GTDB): domain Bacteria; phylum Bacteroidota; class Bacteroidia; order Chitinophagales; family Chitinophagaceae; genus Ferruginibacter. The sequence continues at coordinate 8,808 of JBDSXS010000263.1, read as the reverse complement.
ATTCTCAATATAATAATCAGATAAATATTGATTGTTGATAAAACCTGTTTCGTTGTAATTAGCTGAAGCATTTCCGATGAATACAACCGGGTTTTTTACTGTTCTGAATACGCCGTTGTTTGAATTGTAATTATTATACAGGTAAGTACCCAAAGCTGCATGTCCTGCAATGCCTAAGGAGTACTTTTTATAAGTAACCTGCGTGTTTACACCCATAAAAATATCTGAAGCAGGCTTTTTATAAAAATACCGGTCTTTTTCATTAATAGCTCCATCGCGGTTTAGATCTTCATACAGGCCCTCAATGGGTTTTCCGCTTGTTGGGTCATAAACCTGTTTGAAGACATAATAAGCGAAAGGACTATAACCTACTGCAAATCTGCCGATATTATTTCCTGTACCTCCTGATATTCCACTAACCGGAATGCCTGTAAAATTAGGATCCTGTTGTTTTAACAGGTTGGTAATTTCCCTTGTATTATAAGTAAAATTGAATCCGAAATCCCACTGTAAATTTTGTTTTTTAATTGGCACTGTATTCAGCGTAAATTCAACTCCTCTATTTTCCATATTACCCACATTGGTGAATAATTCGATATTAAAGTTACCACCGGCAGCTACGGGCACCACACTTAAAAGGTCCTTTGTTTTTTTGAAATAATAATCTACCGAACCGGATATCCTGTTATTCAGTACTCCGAAATCAAGCCCAACGTTTGTTGTAGTTGTAGTTTCCCATCTCCTGTCAGGATCATAAGCTGAAGGACGCAGGAAGCTGTAATACGTATTACCAAACTGGTATTGAGCCGCAGCGTTGCTCCTGGCATAGTAAGGCAAATAAGAATAATAAGGTAATCCATCCTGCTGGCCGGTAGTACCCCAGCCAAACCTTAATTTAAGATCACTGATAATACTAACTGATTTAAAGAAATCGTCCTTTATTTTCCAGGCTGCAGCTACTGCAGGGAAATAACCAACCCTGTTCTTTTTTGCGAATCTTGAACTGGCATCTCTCCGGAGAGATGCAGTTATTAAATATTTATTGGCAATAGAAATATTTACCCTTCCCAGGTAAGATTCCAAACGCCATTCTGGTTTGTCTGTAAGGAAAGTTGGTTCACTATTAATAATTGTATCTTTCTTTTGCGGGTTGGCAGGATCGGCAACCGGCCTGTAACTAAAAGATGCAAAATTCTTAACCTTGGTTACAAAATCCTGGTAACTGTGACCCACCAAAACATCAACCTTGGTTTTCAGTTTTTTCAGGTCCTTGCTGTAAAAGAGTTGTATATCGGTGATCGTATTGATCTTCTTTTGCTCATAATGAGTTTTCCTTCCGCCATTTTTAAAATTGGTTGCCAATGACGGATCTATATTGTCATCTCCGCTTCCACTGGCATTATCGATACCCAGGTTAAACAAAACATGAAGATCAGGGAACCAATGAATTTTATAATCCAACTGTACATTACCAACCAAACGGTTAACACTTGATTTATTATCCCGAAGTTTTAGTAGCGCAACCGGGTTTCGTGTTGCCAGGTCCATAGCCGTATCATTAGCCTGGAGCCATTCATAGTACCCGCCATATTTACTATACTTACCATCAGAGGCTTTAACGGATTGTGTAGGATCAAAAGATATTGCAGATCCTATAGCTCCTCCATCTGCAAAATGATTTCTTGTATTAGTGAATTTTAAAGCCACGTTAACACTTAAATGATCAGTTAAAAATTTTGGAGAAAGATTTAATGAACCACTAAAGCGTTTAAAATTATCTGTTTTTAAAATACCATCCTGGTTTAAATAACCCAGAGAGGCCCTGAAGGGTATATTCTGGATGGCACCGCTGGCGCTAACATTATTATCCCAGCCAAAAGCAGCACGGTAAATTTCTTTCTGCCAGTCAGTATTTGCAGTGCCTAATAAAGTTTTATAGGTATTGCTGCCGGTTTTTACAGCATCGGCATTAATAATAGCACGTACCTCATCCCCTGTCAGCACTTTTACAGTTTTCCCTACTATACCAGTCGATAATTGCGTATTAAAATTATATCTTATTTTGCCTTTAGATCCCTTTTTAGTTGTAATAATAAGCACACCATTTGATGCTCTTGATCCATACAATGCAGTTGCAGAAGCATCCTTCAAAACACTCATTGATTCTATATCATTAGGATTAATGGTATTCAAAAGATTCCCCGAACCAGCAATTCCATTGCCTTCTACAGGTACCCCATCGATCACTATTAATGGATCATTACTTGCATTGAGAGAAGCTCCGCCACGAATACGTATCCTGCTCCCCCCACCCGGAGAACCACCGCCGGTGGTAACTTCTAATCCCGCAACTTTGCCCTGTAATAATTGCTCGGAAGAATTAACAACCCCTTTTTGAAAATCTTTAGCAGATACAGAAGTTACCGAACCTGTAAGATCGCCCCTGCGTTTGGTACCATATGCAACCACAACCAGTTCATCAAGTTGCTGGTTAATTTGAACCATGCTTACATCTGCAGTATTGCCCGAAACGGTTACCTGCGTTGCACCAAATCCTACAGAAGTGAAAACCAAAGTAGCATTTGCCGGAGCATTAATTCTAAATGTGCCGTCGGCCGCAGTTTGGGTGGCCGTGTTTGTGCCCTTTACAGTAACCGTTGCACCTACAACAGGACTACCATCTTTAGAATCTGTTACTTTACCTGTAACTGCATTTTGAGAAAATGAAGCCATGGAAAGCATGATCATGGTGCAGGACAGCAGTAGTTTTTGGAAGATTTTTCTCATAAAACAAACTTTTCGTTTTTTTAAAATAGCGATCGTAATTGGTGTGTACATTTTACACAAATCAAATGTGTATAATGTACACAATTTAGTTATTTTTTTTAATTAACAATTATTTGTTAAATTATTTTTTAAAAAATATTTTCTTTCTTAAACAGCGTGAGCATAAGCCACTAATAATCAAATCATTTAAAAACCGGGATCTAAAAGTCTATCCCAACCCATTTTTTTTTCTTCTTCTCGTATTTGTTGTAATTGAAATTATAGAGTTTACCGGGGCGGTGTGGTACATCCTGTTCCATTTGATCTATATCTACCAAAAAGTCCATAGCGAAAAATTTCTTCCGGAAATTACGCCTGTCCATTTTAGTATCTAAAATTGCTTCATACACATTCTGTAATTCACGGAGAGAGAATTTTTTCGGCAACAGGCTGAATGCCAGGGGGTGTTCCTGTACCCTCCGCTGCAACTGTTCAAAACTGCAATCCAGTATTTGCTTATGGTCGAATGCCAGTTCTGTTATATCATTCACATCATGCCAATGCAATTCATTATCCAGTATCTTCAATTTATGATGCTGGATATTGATGAGCGAATAATAGGCAACAGTAACTACCCTCCCCGCCGGGTGGCGATCAAGGCAACCGAAAGTTTTAACCTGCTCCAGGTAAACATCATCAAGTCCGGTACGTTGTTTTAAGATACGGTTGGCAGCAGAGTCCAGTTCTTCTTTAGGATCAACAAGATCACCCAATAAAGACCATTTGCCCTGGAATTTTTTAAGGTCACTCCTTATTAATAGTACTTTAAGTTTGTTTTCATCAAATCCGAAAATTACACAATCAACAGATAATGCAATACGGTTGATGCTTTCAACTTCTGTCTGTATTGTTGACAGTGTTTTGATATTAGTTTGCTGGTTGGTATGATTAGTTTTAGCCATATACATTTTTTAAATTACCATCAATTAATATTTTACAAATTTTACAACATTCCCCCTGTTATTTTGTGTTAACAAAAGAAAGTAAACACCTTTACCCAGGTTATCAAACTGGTTAATAACAGCGAGTTGGTATTGCCCGTTTATTTGACTCCTGTTTAACAGCGTTTGCAATCGCTGGCCCTGTGGATTAAATACTTCAATAGTTACATTCCCATTTCCCGGCAGTATATAGTCTATGACCGCATGCCCATTTACAGGATTAGGTGATATTTTAAGACCGTAACCATTTTTCAAATCCGCTATTTGATTATTGTGTGCTTTTGTAGTGAACTGTGCTGTAGTATAATTATTAATAGGTGTTGCAGAACAGTTTGCACTCACCCGCCAATCATACAGCGTAGCAGGGATAAGATTTATTAATGCAACGGAGCCACTACTAATTCCTGTTGCAGCATTGTTCCATGCACCTGCAGCAGTTTTATAATCCACCGCATAAAAATTACCTGGTGAAGCAACCCAATTAAGTACTGCCGAACTGGTGGTAATATTTGTAACATTCAGTCCGGTTGGTGCAGCAGGAGTTGCAGTTACGGTAACATTGATAACTGCTCTTGGGCCTTCTCCACAATTGTTCGACTGGCTTACATAATAAGCGGTAGTGCCAGCCGTGGTAGTAGTTGGCGTGGGCGCGGTTGTACTACCAGTACCACCGGTTAATGTGGTGTACCATTTAAGAGCATTACCGGTTGCAATTAATGCGGATGCTGTTGAATTCTGGCAATAAGTTAGAGGCGATGTTACAACCGGTGCAACAGGAACCGAATTTACATTTACTGTAATAACAGCCCTTGGGCTTTCGCAACCATTTACAGTTTGCGTTACATAATAATTTGTACTGCCTGCTGTAGCAGTTGATGGAGTTGTTGCCGTTGCACTGCCTGTGCCACCTGTTGAAGCAGCGTACCATAATAATGCAGTGCCTGTTGCAGTTAATGGAACAGCAACAGCATTTTGACAATAAGCAACCGGCGTTATAACCGTTGGCGCCAATGGTGATGCATTAATATTTACTGTTATCGCCGCTCGTGGGCCTTCGCAACCTGTATTAGATTGACTCACATAATAAATTGTACTGCCAGTTGTAGTTGTTGAAGGTGTTGGTGCTGTTGCACTACCTGTGCCACCGGTTGCTGCTGTATACCATAAAAGATTTGTGCCGGTTGCAGTCAATGCAACTGCTGTTGAATTCTGGCAATAAGTAATCGGGCTGGTTACCGTTGGTGCGGCAGGAACAGTTGATACATTAACAACAATTACCGCCCTGGGGCTTTCGCCGCAACTCTGCGTTTGGCTAACATAATATGATGTACTGCCAACTGTGACTGTTGATGGAATTGGCGCTGTAGTACTGCCGGTTCCGCCTGTAGCTGTTGTGTACCATAATAAATTGGTGCCCGTTGCAGTAAGCTGTGTGGCAACTACATTCTGGCAATAATTAACAGGAGTTGAAACCGTTGGTGCCGGCGTGCTTGCTGTAACATTAACCACAATTGGTAACCGCCCGCTTTCACAACTGCCTATAGTTTGCGTTACATAATAAGTTGTAGTACCAATAGTGCTTGTTGATGGAGTTGGTGCTGTAGGGCTACCAGTTCCACCCGCTGCTGTTGTGTACCATAATAAATTTGTACCGGTTGCAGTAAGCTGCGTGGCAACAGCATTCTGGCAATAATTTATTGGGCTTGTTGCTGTGGGTAATGCTGTATTACATGCAGGTACACTTACGTAAATATGATATTCGCCCGGCTGTAATGTTACTGTTTGAGATGCTGCCGCCAAAGTAAAATTATTGCCGGTAACACCATTAAGCCCTGTACCAGCTCCGTTACTTATATAATTTGTCCAATTGCCAGCCGATTGAAAGGTTATTGTTTTTGTTTGCGACACTACATCAAGATTTGCAATGGCTGTAACTTTTATACCGGCGCTGTTAGGATCTGCAATTTGAAAAAGTTTTACCAACCCGCTGTTAAAATCATACGTAAATGAAGTGTTATTGAAAACAGCAGTATTATTTAAACGCAACTGGATAATACTTTTATATGCATTGTATAAATGCACCCGTTCGGGCACGGTCATATATTCCCAATGCGGGGGTTTATTTGCCAGGTTAGATCCGCCAAAGTTCAGTGGTATGTCATATCCTCTTTCTTCAAACTGCCAGATCATTTTAGGTCCGGGCACCGTAAAGAAAACAGTGGCTGCCGCTTCTTCTCTTGCCAATGCTGTATTCAGGTTTCTAACATTATAACTACCTGATGAATTACCGAAAGTTAAATTCTTATACATGGTACGTTCTTCATCATGACTTTCCATATAGCCTACTGAAGCAGGATTATTATATGCTCTCTGCGGGCTGCTATACACAACCGGACTTATATCCGAGTTGGCTACAAAACCCATAGTGCACTGGTTGTAGATAAAATTGTCATTACCCCATAACATAAATCCATGCGCTGCATATTCCTGTTCTTCCTGGCAGGGCAGTGTTCCTAAAAACTCTATGATCATATAGGTTCCCGGATGAGTGGGAACAGTACCATCGTAATACCTGTTTAAATTAGCAACACGGCTTGCATCATAGTTTTCAACAGTAGTTGTATTGCTAACTGTTTGTGTAAATCCTTTACCAAGATCCAGGCGGTAGCCATCAACCCTGTATTCATCGATCCAGAAATTAAGTGACCGGAGTACTAAATATTGTGTGGGAATTGATGTGTGATTAAAATCATTGAATACACTATATGGATGAGGAGCCGTAACATTTAACCAGGGGTTATTGGCGGCAGGCCTGTTGTTGGCAGCGTCCCAATACATTTTTGCTTCCGGTGCATTGGCAGTGCAATGGTTATAAACCACATCAAGTATTACTGCAATGCCATTCAAGTGGCATTTATCAATAAATTCTTTTAATTTATTTTTTGTACCGTAGTATTTATCGGGTGCAAAATAAAATGCCGGGTTGTATCCCCAACTTTCGTTTCCATCAAATTCATTGATGGGCATTAATTCAATTGCGTTAATACCAATATTTTTTAAATAAGGCAGCGAGTCTATCAAAGATTGATAGCTATGCTCTGCAGTAAAATCTCTTATCAACAATTCATAGGCCACCAGGTTCTTTTTATCGGGCTTGACAAAATTATTTACCTGCCAGGTATATTGTGGTTCGGCGGTTTGGAATATGCCAACAAGGCCGGTTGTTAAACCTGTAGGATAAGGTTTTAGATTTGGGTAAGTTGTTGCAGTGATGAACGGGTCATTGTCTGGATCCAAAACTTTTTGTGTATATGGATCAGCAATTTTGATAGTATTGTCAACTAAATATTGATAGCCATATTCAACGCCGGATGTCAGCCCTGTTAATGTAATCCAGTAATAATTTCCGTCAGGGGTTTTATTCATCTGGTAAATACACTGGTTGGTCCAGTTTGAAAAATCACCAAGCACAATCACATTATTTTTACCGGGTGCAAACAAAACCAGCGTAACGGAAGTATTAGAATTGTAGTTGATGCCTTCAACAGCACCCGAAGGCAAAGGCGCCACATTGTTAGCAGGTGGAATATAAAAACTGAATGAATCTTTTACAATTACCGAACCATTATTACCTTCCAAAAAAACCTGGTGACTACAGGCAGTAGCGATGGTTGGGTTGGCATTTATAGTAGTTGCATTGGCAGCCGTATTAATGGTTGTGCCGTCTAATTTTAAAGTAAGATTTGAATTGGCAGATGCAACCCCGGTAATATTAATGTTGCCGCCAACTGCTACAGACAAGGGTTCCAGCCAGGGAATATACCTGGGCTCAAAAGGGGGAAGGTTGATCCTTACGCTATATTCTGTACTTCCATACACGGGTAAGTACATATCACTCACATCAGAATTTACCTGCTTTAATGTACCTGTTGCATTTCTGAAAATGACCGTTACTTTCCTGATCGTTTCCCCTGCAGGCACGCCCATAAAACTGCGGATATTTGTAATTGTGTATTGGTATTTATTGCCACCAAGTGGTGTAGCTTTTGCTGCGGGATCGGCAGTACCCCAGGTGAATTTTACATAGCGCCAATCAGCAGGGCCGGTACTTAAATTGGTGATCACACCAATGTGCACATATACATTATTGGAATTGCCACCTTCAAAATTAAACAGGCCCTGGTTGCCTTTGGCGCAATCAACCGTAAAACTTAAAATAGAATTATCAACCGGGAATTCAGGCGTCCAGTTCAGTAAACGCTGGGCATTAACAGAAAAACCCAGGCAGAAAAGCAGGATAGAGAAGAAATACTGTTTCATGTAGCAGGCAATTTAATGTGTAATTTAAACACATTATTTCGATTTTACCAAAAAAAAGTATTTTAAATATTAACAGCCGTGCTTATTTCATCAATTCAAACACGTTGCTCTTATATGGATCAAGTTTAATGTCTTTTATTGCTGAAACCTCACCGGTAAAAATATTTTTCATTTTTGAAAAGCCCTTTGTTCTTTCCCCGAATTTATTTACCACCACTGTTTTATTTTCCTTAGCAGTATTCATGGCTACCATTACCGTTTGCTTATCATCATACCTGAAATAAACATACATCCCATCCTGCGGTACAAACTGCATCATTTTACCCGTGGTAATAGCAGATGATCTTTTGCGGTAATTGGCCAAGGTTGAAACATGATCCCATATCTCATTTTCTTTTGCACTGCGTCCTGCCGCTGTAAATTTATTCACCTTGTCCTCCTTCCATCCTCCCATAAAATCCTGGCGCACATATCCATCATTAGGGCTTGTAGTGCCCGTCATCCCTATCTCCCCGCCATAATAAAACTGCGGGATCCCACGGCAGGTTAGTAACCAGTTGATGGCCGTTTTATATTTATCCATGTCTTCCCCAACAACTGAATAAAATCTTGCCATGTCATGGTTGTCTAAAAAAATAACATTGCGCATGGGATCTTTATATACAAAATCCTGCGCCAACACCGTATATAAATTATTAACGCCTTCTGTCCATCCAAAATC
>JBDSXS010000262.1:0-9747 GCA_039926045.1 Ferruginibacter sp. | reverse complement strand
GAGCCATACGATGTGCAACCTGTTTTACAGTTGTTTCTCTTCCTGTTGTTCCGTCTTCTTTTGGAACACCTGCTTTTCTAAAATATTTCTGTGCTAAAATATCCGTTGCGATCTGGCTCCATTGTTTTGGAACCTCAACGTTATCCATTTGGAAAACAATTTCCCCTGTTGGATTTTTAATAACAGAAGTACGGTAATCGTACTCAAACATATCGAATGGACTAACGTCATCCCTGGTGAACTGCCGTGAGAATTGTAGTCCCTTTGCAGATTGGTTTTTTTTAGACATATCTTATAAATCGCTTTGGTAAATGGGTTAAGTAAATGTTAAGCAAACGAAAATATTTGTATTGGGTGAGGAATCAAACTTATAAATATTAACACCTGTGGACAAAAATGGTGGATAATTTTAAGATGCAACGGGGTATTGCTTTTGCTTACTTTTCCCCAGTTTTTTTAAAAATTGTTGGGTTAAATTCTTGGAATTCCCAGTAAAGATTCAATTGGCTGATTTCAGGCTGTTTTAACGGTTTTGCCGTGTTTTGGTACAATTTTGTAAATAGTTTTTTTACCGGCAGCAGGCAATCTGCTCATGTAAGCCAGGACGATTATTAGTAAGGTTACATTTTTGCAGGATCTTAATTTAGCTGGAAAAATATTTTTTTTGCAGGCACTGGATTTCGTTTATGCACGCAAAAAAAAACCCGGTGCTATTGCAAAGACAGATCTTATTGATTAGATTTATGAAAAATCAACTGATATGAACAAAAAATCGCTCTTCATCCTTCTTGGTGTAGTTTGTATCATAGCATCCATTGCTATGTATGTTATTGGAAAAGGATCCGCTAATTTATCTGAACTTTATGACGTCTGGTGGATTCCGCTCCCGATCGCTGCAATAGCACTGATCATGGCAAACAGAAAATAAATAAAATCCCCCCTGCTAAAAACCAGGGGGATTTTATTGGTAGTTGAAGGTATATTTGTAAACATGAGAGTAGTAATTCAAAGAGTCTCGCAGGTTTCTGTAACTATTGACGGCACTGCATTTGCAACGATCCAAAAAGGCCTGTTGGTGCTGGTCGGTATTGAAGATGCCGATAACAGTGAAGACATTCAATGGTTAAGCAACAAGATCGTTAACCTCCGCATTTTTGATAATGAAAATAAAATTCCCAATATCTCTGTAAAAGATATTGGGGGAGATATTTTATTGGTAAGCCAGTTTACCTTACATGCTTCTACAAAAAAAGGAAATCGTCCTTCATACATTAAAGCAAGCAAACCTGTGATTGCCGTTCCCCTTTATGAAAAAATGATCGCACAACTGGAGATCGATCTCGCCAAGAAAATATTTACAGGTGAGTTTGGTGCTGATATGAAGGTTTCTCTGCTAAACGATGGGCCCGTGACAATTTGTATTGATACTAAGAATAAGGAGTAGTATCAATTGATTGGAATATACATGAAAATCCTCCGGGAACCTGGAATGGAAAAGAAAATTGAATTGCTAAGGGAAAAAGAATTTAAAATTCAATATAAAAATTCTACATTCTACGTATTATGCCGCATACAAAAATCACCCAATGGGGTATTTCTTGCAGCCTGTACAGTTATTAATTTTATACCATAAAAAATTAAACATAAAACAAATGAAAATTATAACCGCCTTATTGGCATTAGCAGTTGTTTTTACCGTTGGTTGCAGCAGTTCCGAAAAAAACAGGGTTGTTGGCAAATGGACGGTAGATAAAGCTTATGCTCATAGAAGCAAAGAAGCTACCGAAAGATTCAGCAGTGAACAGATAAGCAGGATTGATTCCTTATTAACTAAAAAATTTGCGGGCACTACCTACAATTTTACGGCTGATGGAAAAGTTACCATTGCGGCCGGTACAGAACAAATAACCGGTACCTGGGAAATGGGAAAAGACGAAAAGAATGGCAACGCAGAACTGTCCATGATAGTAATGAAGGGCGAAGGATGGGAACAGACATGGCTGCCGGGTGCAGGCAAAAGTCTTTTTTACCTGGGCGAAATAGATGCCATTAATGCTAACCTGATACCCCCTAAAGATGACGGCTCATCAGTGATATATGATTTAAGTAAAAGCAAAAAGTGATAACCCTTATTTAATTTAAGAAATACAGTATGAGTAATAATGTAAAAATTGTAGCAACACAGTTATTAAGAGTGCCAACCGACCTTTTTTTAAGCAGAATACTTATTGTTTTTAAAACCACATATTAACAAATTAAATCGCACAAATGAAGATATTTTCAAATTTTATATTTACGGCAACAGCAGTATTATCTTTTTTTTGTGGAAAAGCACAAACTAATAATGCAAAATTTATTACCGCTGTTACTGTAGAAAAAACCGATACCGCATTTGGTGTGCAGGGTTTACAAATCAGCTATACTTATAACTTTTCATCTTTAGGCAAACAGGCTTACATTGATAGTATTGTAAAAAACGCATTCTACAAAATTAAAACAAGAATTTTTATTAAAAACGAGGTTGTAAACCCGGGTTATGGGTACAGTAGATTTCGCAATATCAGAAACGATTTTGAAATGAGCAGTTACATTTCTTCCAGCGACATAAAAAATGTTAAGGCCGATAAACAGTTAACTGTTTTTATTCCGTATGCTGCTTTAAAACTACCTGACCTTACAAACTATACAGCCACGGTAAAAGCTGAATTGATAAGCACTGAATCCCTTAAAGATAAACAGTTACAGTTAATTGAGCAAGGCAATATCAGTTTTTACAAACCTGAAACATTAACCGCAACTGTTTATGTTGACAGCATAGAAGTAAATACACTCGACAGTAAAGGCCAGGCCTGGGATTATTCATTTTATGGTAAAGATTATCCCGACATTGACGTAGCTATTAAACTGTCAAACAATATTTTGTGGAATAAGCATATTAATAACAAATTTTTATTTGTATTAAATCCAAGTGAAAAAAATTACTCCTTTAGCATAAGCAAAAATGATAAAATTACAGTCTTAATAGAAGACAGGGATTTACTGGTAAGCGATTTAATAGAAAAATTTGAGTGTGTAACTACTAACAAAATAAAGGGGGAATGGTATTCTGTTACAAGCAAAAGCAGTACCGTAAAACAATGTAAAATACAGTACAGGATTAATTAAAAAAATCTACAACAATGATCCGGCAGGTGGAAAAGATATGGGCAAGAAAATATTTACAGGTGAGTTTGGGGTTGATATGAAGATTACTCTTTTAAATGATGGCCCTGTAACTATATCTATCGATTCAAAAAAATAAAGAATAATTATTGGACTAAAGTCCGCATTACTCATTTGCGTTGCCCTGCCCTTAAGGGCGGGGCAACTGATAAATATGCTTAATGGACTTTAGTCCACTCTTTTTACTTACATTTATTATATGCAAAACATTACTTTACATGAAGCACAACAAGAGGTAGACCAATGGATAAAAACTGTTGGCGTAAAATATTTTAGTGAACTTACAAACCTTGGCATACTAATGGAAGAGGTTGGTGAGTTGAGCAGGCTGATGGTTCGACAATATGGTGAACAGTCTTTTAAGGGATCTGATGCAGGAAAAGAATTGAGTGATGAACTGGCAGATGTTTTGTGGGTATTAATTTGCCTGGCCAACCAAACAGGTGTTAATTTGACCGAAGCCCTGCAAAAGAATTTTGAAAAGAAAAATATAAGAGATGCAGACAGGCATAAAAATAATCAGAAACTTAAATAATCAAATGAAAAAACTCTCCAAAAGTATCTGGTCGATCACCAAGCAATCCTTTTCTGATTTTATCGACAATAAAGTTTTAAAACTAAGTGCTGCGCTGGCTTATTATACCATTTTTTCATTGCCCGCCATGCTCATCATTATCATTTCTACCAGTAATCTTTTTTATGGCCGTGATGCCGTGGAAGGGACCTTATACCACCAGATGGCAGGGTTTGTAGGCAATGATGCAGCCTTACAGGTACAACAAACGATTAAGGGAGCAGCTTTGTCTAAGGACAGTTATTTTGCTACCATCGTTGGCATTATTACTTTATTGATCGGTGCCACCAGCGTATTCAGCGAGATCCAGGATTCTATCAATCATATCTGGAAATTAAAATCAAAACCAAAAGGAACAGGTTTTCTGAAAATGCTCTTTAACCGCCTGCTTTCCTTTTCACTGGTAATAAGCCTGGGGTTTTTATTACTGGTATCCTTACTTATTAACGGGGTCATGGATGCACTCATTAACCGCCTTACCCATGCATTTCCCGAACTTACGGTCATCGTGATGTATATTTTTAATCTCATCATCACTTTTGGTATTACATCGTTATTATTTGCCATGATATTTAAAGTGCTCCCTGATGCCCGGGTAAAATGGAAACATGTTCGGGCCGGTGCATTTACCACTGCAGCTCTTTTTATGGCGGGTAAATTTTTGATAAGTTATTACATTGGCCATAGTACGTTATCCAACTCGTATGGTACCGCCGGAACTGTGATTGTGCTGTTAGTTTGGGTTTATTATTCGGCCGTGATCTTATATTTTGGTGCTGTTTTTACACATGTATATACCGTACACAGTGGCAGCCGTATATATCCCAACAGCTATGCAGTATGGGTGCAGGAGATAGAAGTAGAATCAGTAAAACCAATACAGCACCAGCCGGAAACAAAAGCTGTTATTCCTACAACCGAAACACCGCCGCCGCCGATAAAGGAGAAACCGGAATGATATTTTAGCCTGCCTTCTGCCTTTCTACTTAATAAAGAGAGAACATTATTGCTGAAGCATAAAGGCTTCGTACAATATTTTGAGTTTTGCCTTACTTTTGCAGCCTTATGGCAAACGAATCAAATAACTTCCAGGAGTTGATCTCCCATTGTAAAGAGTACGGTTATATTTTCCAGTCCTCAGAAATATATGATGGACTGGCAGCTGTATATGACTATGGCCAGAACGGCGCACAGTTAAAAAAGAACATCCGTGACTATTGGTGGAAGAGTATGACGCAAATGCACGACAATATTGTAGGTATTGACGCAGCTATATTTATGCACCCCACTACCTGGAAGGCCAGCGGCCACGTTGACAATTTCAGCGACCCGATGATCGACAATAAAGACAGCAATAAAAGATATAGGGTAGACCATTTGATTGAAGGTTTTGCTGATGAACAGTTGGCAGTTGGCAATGAGCAGTTGGCAAAAGAGCTTCTGGCTTCAATGGATGCGTTACTGGCAACAAATGATTATGCAGCAATAAAAAAATTAATTGAAGACAATAAGATAAAATGCGCCATCAGCAAAACCTGTAACTGGACTGAAGTCAGGGAATTCAACCTCATGTTCAGTACACAGATAGGCAGCGTGGCAGAAGAAAGCGATACCATTTACCTACGCCCCGAAACAGCACAGGGTATTTTTGTAAATTTTTTGAACGTACAAAAGACCGGCAGGATGAAAATTCCTTTTGGTATTGCACAAACCGGTAAGGCTTTCAGAAATGAGATCGTGGCACGCCAGTTCATTTTCCGTATGCGTGAATTTGAACAGATGGAAATGCAGTTCTTTGTTCGTCCGGGCACACAAATGGAATGGTATAATTTCTGGAAGGAAGAAAGAAAAAAATGGCACCAGAGTTTGGGAATACCTGCAGAAAAATTACGTTTCCATGATCATGTGAAACTGGCCCACTACGCAGATGCCGCTTTAGATATCGAATTTGAATTTCCGTTCGGCTGGAAAGAACTGGAAGGTATTCACAGCCGTACAGATTTTGACCTTAAGCAACACCAGGAATTCAGCAAAAAGAAGATACAGTATTTTGATAATGACCTTAAGGAAGATGGAAAACCTTACGGTAACTATACACCCTTTGTTGTTGAAACCTCTGTAGGTTTAGACAGGCTTTTCTTAACCATTATCAGCCTTGCTTATGCCGAAGAGAAATGGGCCAAAGAAGACGGCACAGAAGACAGCCGTATAGTGTTAAAGATCCCCGCAATGATCGCTCCTACCAAACTGGCCATTCTTCCTTTATTAAAAAAAGATGGCCTGCCTGAAATTGCAAAAGAACTGATGGAGGATTGCAAGAGGAGCTTTATGTGTTTTTATGAAGAGAAAGATGCGATTGGTAAAAGATACAGGAGGATGGATGCGATTGGTACACCGTTTTGTGTAACGATCGATCACCAGACAAAAGAAGATAATACAGTTACCATCCGCTACAGGGATACCATGGTACAGGAAAGGATTGCGTTGGCTGATGTAAAAAATTTAATACTGGAAAAGATCAGTTAAACAAAGATCATTGTAACAGACCGAAGTTTTACCTGAACAAATGATTGACATAAAAACTTTTGACAAGGCTATTGACCTGCAGGAACCTAGGCGCATCAGGAAATATGTACTGGTTTGGTGTGCTTCAGGCTCTGTAACTATGGTCGTTGATGAAAATGAATTTTTATTAAGATCCAATACTGTTATTACCATTACATCGGGACAGGTTCATTATATAAAAAAAACAAAGGCTGCCAAAGGCCTGTTACTTGAATTTACTTATGATTTTTTCTGCAAAAATGATAAGGACATTGAATTGATCTTTCACAACAGCCTGTTTTGCCATTTTGCTATGAATGAAGTGATACCTCTTGGAAAAAGCCAATTGGTTAAATTGGAATTAGAGCAGATCAAAAATGAATTAAAAGAAGAACCTTATCAATACCTGGTCTCCATACACAGCAGGATCGAATTGATACTGGTAGAAATAAACCGTGCCAAAATAAAACAGGGCACAGAGATCTGGAAACCGGATGCACCCTTTCTAAAATTCCTGGAAACCATAAGGGCAAATTTTAAAAAGAACCTTACTGTGCGGCAGATGGCAGCTTCTTTACATACCACAGAATCAAAGTTAAATGAGCTTTCCAAACTCCACACCGGAAGAACGGCACAGGCTGTGGTACATGGTTTAGTGGCATCCGAAGCCAAAAGATTATTTATGTACGAAAAACTATCTGTAAAGGAAGTTGCGTATGAATTGGGTTTTAATGACCCTTTCTATTTCTCTAACTTTTTTAAGAAACAGACCATGCAATCTCCTAAATCTTACAGGGAGAAACTGCAATCATAAAACATGCAACTGCTTGTGAATTTGATGAATCACCTATAAAGAAGAACTTATCTGGACTATAAAAAAAGGGGACACAGGTAGGATCCTCTTCAGTTCCGATTTTCCTTTGTACAACCCTGCAGATGCCCTGCAAAGTTTTCACAAACTCGATTTGCTAGATTCAACCGAAAAGCAAATTCTACATGACAATTTTTATGAGCTGTTAAAAGCAAAATGAGCTGCAGAACATAAGTCTGCCATTAATAACCCTTCCTGAATATTACATGCTTTTCACAAGATTGTCTATTCTTTAAGGCTATTGTATATCTCATCTTTGTGCCTGGTAAATCATTATCAACAATGAAAAAATATCAGGATATAACCACACTATTATTAAGAGTTGCATTGGCGGCAGGTTTTTTATCTGCTGTAGCAAGCCGCTTTGGTTTATGGGGGCAACGATCATCAGGTTGGAAAAATTTTTTAGCTTATACAAGTGAAGTAAACTCTTTTGCACCTGCTGCTGCAGTTCCAATGCTTGCTATTGTGAGTACGGTATTTGAGATCACGCTTGCCATGCTGTTGTTGGTTGGGTTTAAAACAAGATGGGCTGCCTTGGGTACAGGTTTTGTTACTTTATTATTTGCATTTGCCATGGCTTATTCTTTTGGTATCAAAGAGCCTTTGGATTATTCTGTATTTGCGGTTTGCACTTCGGCTTTTTTATTAGCCGGCATGCCCTCTTATCGCTGGAGTATTGATGAAATATTAATTCGAAACAAATAAAAATATATAAAAATGAAAACAATCAACATGAATCAACTTGTTCACAGCAACCAGGCCGACTGGAAAGCGTTGATAGAAGAAGGTATCAATACAAATGGAATATTTGTTAAGCCTTTGCGTTTTGATGAAGCCACAAAAAGGGCTCCAACCTTTTTATTGAAATTTGAAGCAGGTGCTTCTTATCCAAATCATGATCATCCTGCCGGTGAAGAGATCTTTGTGCTGGAAGGTGAAGTAAGATTTGGCCCCGACCAGTTACATGCAGGAGATTATTTGTACACTGCGCCGGGAACTACACATTCGGCATTTTCAAAAACAGGTTGTGTAATGCTGTTCGTGGTGCCTGAAGAAGTTGAAGTTCTTAAATAACAAATCAGAAATGGTTGAACAAATGATTTGCATTATTTGCGGCACACGGTAAAAGGATCATTTAAAGAACCGGGTTGAGTGAAAAATTAATTAACCCTTTTCTCTTTTATGATATTAACAATATTGGTCAGCAATATTCCAATAGCTCCTCCCAGCACAAGGAGTGTTACAATATGGATTGGCCTGATATTCTCAGTCCCCGTGAGCCTGTAGTAATTCATGATCATTAAGAAAATTGCGAAGGCCGGCAGGAGCAGTTTGCGTTTGTTATTATTATTCATTTTAGTTTTTTATATCTTAAGCCTTATCGTCGTAATAAGGTATCTCGTCATGACTTACATTTTCTTGTTGATGCCAGTAAGCCAGTGTAACCACATGGCCGTCGGGTGTTTTAAGGAGCCTTCCAAAAATAGCATTGATTGTATTGAAAGTATAATCAGTAACACCAACTGTAAATGTTTCGGGAGTAATAACTGGTGGAGGTGCTTCAACCGGCGCAGGCGCTTCTTCTCCCTCTACAGCTTTTACAACCGGTGCTGCAGCAACTTTTGGTGGCGGAGATGGAACAACTACGACGGTGAATTTATTGTATTCCAATATTTTTTTTAAGAATTCAACCCGTTCAGGTGAAACATTCTTTTCCACTATGCCGCATTTAACGCCATCCAGTTCTTCAAATTCGTGATTTTTATTTATAGCCATTTTCGTTTAGTAGTTTAGAGGTTTATGGGTTTATAGAATTAGGAATTTAGGGGATGCAGTTCTAAACTTCTAAACTCCTAAACTTCTAAACCATACTTTGTATATAATCGTAGATCCAACTCAATAATCCAACCAATATTATACCTGCCCCGCAAATGATCAATCCAAATTTTGTAGATGCCTGCAACTGTATTTTTTCCAGCGGCCGGTCATTTTTTTCCATGAACACCGACCGGATCACACGTAAATAATAATATAAAGAAATGATCATGTTGAGGGCTGCAATGGTTATAAACAAATAACTTCCTTTTTCAGCGCCGGCAGTCAACAAAAATAATTTACCAAAGAAACCAGCTGTTGGGGGAATGCCAGCCAATGAAAACAGTGCCAGGGCCAATACCCAACTTAAAAATGGATTGGTTTGATACATGCCTTTATAATCATCGATATATTCCCTGTTGGTTTGCTCGGCAATAGCCGCCGCCACACCAAAAGCTGCGAGGTTTGAAAACACATAGATCAGGATAAAATAAACAACCGATGATGTGCCTACAGCCGGGTTCCCGCTGCTGATACCTACTAAAATAAAACCAACCTGTGCTATGGAGGAAAAGGCAAGGAATCGTTTAATATTCTGTTGCCGCAATGCAAAAAGATTTCCGATCACCATAGTAGCAATGGACAATAGCATTACCATATTATACCAGATCGCCTCCATGGGCTGAAATACTTTATACAATGTTGCCATAAAAATAAA
>JBDSXS010000261.1:0-14425 GCA_039926045.1 Ferruginibacter sp. | reverse complement strand
AACGTTGTGCGTCAGCATAAAGCGACATCCTACTAACATGAAACATTGGACTTACATACTTTTGTTAACAATTATTTCCTGCAACAATCAGGAACAAAAAGTTGGTAACTCTTACACTACGGTTTCCGACACATCAACAACTTTGACAGACAGTGAAAACCATAGCAACAAGGAAATATGTTGGACAGGAACCTTAAATGGAAAAACACCTGTATTTATCCATTATCAGTTGGACAGTAATTTAATTGTTGGAGAAATTACATATCTAAACACAAAAGACAAACTACCCATTACGCTTTTGGGGACAATTGAAGATGATAAAAGTTACAGACTGTTAGAGTTTGAAAAAGATGGAAACATTACAGGAATTATTACAGGGTTGCCTAAAGAAAATATTTTCGAGGGAGGTTGGTTTTCGCCAAAGACAAGAAAAGAACTTGTGCTGAGCCTTACAAAAAAGGACACAGCTATTAATTCAAATATAACAGACACACAATTTCAAGACATCTTCGGGCATTACCATTACCAATATAGTGAAGCTGGTTATCAGGGAGATTTTGAAATAAAAAAAATATCAACCTCAAAGGCATCTTTTGGAATTACTTCTGTTACAGGTGAACCAGGAAGAAACGTGGCGCAAATTGATGATGATACTATAACCTTGACGGCAACACATTTTATTTACAAATTGCCCGACACAGACAATTGCGAATTTGAAGTAAAGTTTTACAAAGGATTTGCTTCTGTTAAATACACAAAAGGCTTTTGTGACGGGCAATTTGGTAACAATGCTACAATTGATGGCATTTTCTTAAAGACAAAGTGAAAATGCCGAACGCACAACAATGCATTGCCAAAAGTCAGGGCGGGACGTTGAAACTTGTACATCAGCAACATGGCAGCTGTGGTTCGGGGCTGGACTTTTTCTATTGAGCTTTAGTCGTTAACTTCAACTTTATTTTTTCAATTTAGCTTTGGTGCCGGGCAGGACCAGCAATGAATCCCTGCCCTTCGGCAATGCAAAACGTTGGCAGTAATTTTAAACGACATCAAACTTCGATATGGGACTATTTGACTTCCTAAAAAAAGACAAGACAACTTCCACTTTGACGACTGATAATGGATTGCTTGGACCCACTTATTTAGAAGAGTTCACTCAACATATTATTGACGCCAAAAAAGTTGAGCCGTTTGAATGGCGTAGAAAACTTATTGCTAAATCAGGGAATTCAAAATTTAAAATTAAGTATTACGGACAATTGCATAATAAATATGACACTTTAATTGTTGCTACAGAATTTGCACCGGCTTTAGTTATTGCTCAAGACATTTTAAGCGGACAAGAAGTTTTGCTTTTTGATGGCTGTAAGAATGGTTATAACCCTATGTTTTGTGACGAATTTATTTTTGAGGAAATTAATAACAGACCAGCAGACAATTTATACGTTGACAAAGACAACAACGATAGTTTTGAAATAATACTGTCAGCTTACTATCAAATTAACTTTGACGATGAAAGTGAAGATTTTTTAGACCAAGTTGACGAGAATGGCTTTATAGAACTTTTAGACAAATCAAAGATTGAATTTGATAAAGCAAAGAGAAACGCTTTTGATGTATTTAAAATTATTGCTGTAACTGAAAATGGCAGACAAATAGAATTGGTTTCAGAAGAACTTTCGTGACAAAAACTACTGCCAACATGCGGTTTTGCGCAACTTGGGTTTGACAAACTTTCTTCAGCTGCGGTTTCAGTTGTGCTTTAGTTCGGGGCTGGACATTTACTATTTAGCTTTTTATAGTTATCTTCATCAAAAGTTTGTCAATTAGCATTTGTTCCGGGCTTGATAAGCATCTATTCCCGTACTTCGCCAAGCCTCGAACGTTGTCTAAATACTGCCGTTGGCTGTAATTTTTTTGTAACCTTGCACTAAATGAAAGTAATCATGCAAAAGATATTTAGAATAATTTTCCCAATACAATTCGTACTATTGGCATTTACATTTACAATTTTTCCCTCTCATGCCAATTCCCAAAGGAGCTTAACTTCTGTGTCCCGAGATACATTTAATATAGGTTTTGCTTCATACACTAAAGGAACGACGCCAGGAACACTAAACGCTATATGGAACTACGCAAATGTATACTACGGAAAAGGTATAGCTACCGGTGTAAGTAAGGGTGGCTTTGAAGGTAACTACCACATAAAATACTACTTAGAAAATGGAGAATTTTCGGATGAGTATGACTTGGTCATAGAAAAAACTGGGAAATTTTACAACTTATCGTGGATTACAAATGGCAAGGTTAGTGCAAGAGGTGTTGGCATGGTGGTCGCCAATCATTTAACGGCTGGCTGGCGTAGAGTTACTGACTAAGTTTTAGGTTCGTGGACTTTGTATGATTCCTTATTTCCTGGGGGTCGGCACTTTCCATTATGAGTATTTTGTTTTAATTTGAGCCACACGTTCCAAATTGGGTTGACCGGCCGGGCTTGACCAGTATCGAATCCCCCGCCTTCGCCAATACTCGAACGTCAGACTGTGAAAAAACTTACAGTGTATTTTTATAACCACATAAAACAACAATTACCATGAATCGAATCTTTATTTTTTTTCCCGTTATTGTTTTACTGTTTTTGATGATCACTGGCTGTAATACAAATACTTCCTCAGAAAAGGCAACGGAAAGGCACAATGATACGCTAGATGTCGCCACTATGAAGAAAATTGTAGAAGAAAGAAACCTGGTATACGGCAAGGCTTTTGTAGAAGGCGATAGCATTACGGTAATGGATCATTTTACGGAAGATGCAAGAGCATTTCCTTCCAACGCTGAACAGGTGATTGGAAAGAGCGCCATTGCCCTGCTTATATCACAATTCTTAAAATTTGGCATCAAGGAATTTACTGATGAAACAACAAGGGTCCTTGGTGCAGGTGAATATATTATAGAAGAGGGAAATTACTTTTTAGGCGGGGACAATGGAAAAACTTTAGACAAAGGAAAATATATATGCGTCTGGAAAAAAGAAAACGGGCAGTGGAAGGTATGTTCTAATATATGGAATACCAGTTTGCCGATAGTACCTGAAAAAAAGTAAGATTTAGGGCTGCAGCCAACAGAAGTATTTACAAAAGCAGGGCTTGACAATGTAACATCAGCTATAAACCGGCGAATCACTCTAAAAAGCTAAGCCTTTCTCTCAATGAAACTTAGAGTTATTATCATAAGATATTTTGTATGGCTTGTTCTAATAATTTCAGTTAGCGCCTGTGGAAGATATTATAGCAAGAGAATCAATTATATTCCTCAAGCGGTAATAAAAGAACCGATCATGAGACTTGATGGATACTACTATACCAGTAATTTGACGGATCGTCCATCTCCCACAGTGACACGATATTTTTTTTTCAGCAATGGAAAGGTATTGTTTGGGTTTAATTGCGAGTTAGATAGTTTACAGGAAAAAGAATCAGATTTTGACAACAATTTCTTTGAGAGACAGCTTAGCCCCGGCTACAATGCTAATATCACCAACTTTGCAATTGACGGATCAACAATTCAATTTGAGCGAGTTTATCCCATGCAGGATTATCCTCACGCAATTTTTTCTGGAAATATTCAAAACGATTCAACATTTGTTATTCGGTCGTGTAAAGACTTGAGAGCCGGCACTGCTGAAAAGGAAAACTCGATATATCATTTTAGACCTTTTTCAATTCCCGAAAAGTACCGCTTAATTATGCTAGCACGCAAATGATAAGATGTTCAACTAACAAGGGGTTTTTATCAAAGCAGCTGCAGCTAACTTGAACTGTGTAAAACTAAATAAAAAGCTGAGTTTTTTGCCCCCGTCTGATCTCCGACCAACTGGCAGCTTACTCTCCAAACCTGCGAATGCACGCACTTTGCAAAGATTTGAATATAGCTTTCCGTTCAAGAATAAAAAATGCCTTAATAATAAGTATTAAGGCATTTTGTAAAATGTTTGCTTATGATTGCCAGGCCTCTTTAGTTTTTCTTGCTTCACCAGCCATATCTTTAGATTTATCGACAATCGTGTTTAATTCATTTTTTCCTTTGTCAGCCAAATTATTAGTTTTATCCATAAGCTCGTTCAAAGAATCGGTTATGCTGCATACAGCATCCGAAATCATTTTTCTTGTTTGAGGAATAAGAATCAAAGCAACTACTGCTCCAACTGCAACTCCTGTAATTAATTTTCCAGATTTCATAATTTGTGTTTTTTTGTGAGAAATATAGTTGTCTTATTATCTTATTGTAAAACATCGTGCCAAAAGATGATTATTGCAAATTAATTTTCTCTGAGGAATAATTTCCCTATAAGAACCAAAGAATGTCCCTGCATTGCCGCAATGTGGGCAGACAGTTATTCCCGGCAACTCTACCGGTCTTTGGTCACCGGCCTGCCCGAATACTAATTGGCTTCCTGGTTTAAAAAAAAATTCGTTTCTTTAGTAAGCAACATCACGGGGCATAGCATCAAATATCCAGGCTGCACAAAGCCCCGAACTGTGGCGCAAGTATATTCGGGATTCACAATATTTAAATTGTATAATATGACGAAAATTATTTTAACTACTCTCTTTTGTATAGCAATTAATTTTTCATTTGCTCAAACCCAGGGTGAACTGAATCAAAATGCACAAAAAAAATATAAAAAAGCTGAAACTGAGATCAACGGTGTATACCAACGTATATTAAAAGAATATAGTTCAGACCAGGTTTTTATCAAAAATCTAAAAATTGCTCAGAGACTTTGGATTCAATTCCGGGATGCAGAAATGAAAGCAAGATTTCCAGATAGATATGCTGGTTATTATGGTAGTGCACAGCCTATGTGTTGGAGTATGTACCTGACAGAATTAACTGAAGAAAGAATAAATAAATTAAAAGTCTGGCTTACCGGAATTGAAGAAGGTGATATTTGTAGTGGTTCTGTAAAGATCAAACCCTGACATTTTATATACAACCTGCGGCCAACATTCTTTAATGATCATTATTTCAACACTTAATGACCCAACATAACTGGTTCCATATAAACAACCCAAACGAAATTGATTCGCCTGCATTATTGGTTTACCCCGAACGGGTGAAAGCCAATATACAGGCAGCCATAAAAATGATTGGCGATATCAACAGGCTTCGCCCGCATGTTAAAACACATAAATGTGCCGAAGTGGCCAGGCTGATGATGGATGCGGGGATATACAAATTCAAATGCGCCACCATTGCCGAAGCGGAAATGCTGGGCATCAATAAAGCAAAAGATGTTTTACTGGCCTACCAACCTGTAGGGCCAAAGCTGGAAAGATTCATTGCATTGATAAAAAAATACCCCGACACGCAATTCTCCTGTCTTACTGATAACCAGGTTTCCGCTGCCGAACAATCCAAAGCATTCAGTGGCGCCGGTTTACAGGTGCCCGTTTATATCGACCTAAATATTGGGATGAACAGGACCGGTATCAGCCCGGGAGATGAAGCATTGGAGTTATATAGATCCTGTTCAACTGCTGGCGGCATCATCATCAAAGGCCTTCATGCCTATGATGGCCATATCCGGGATATTGATCTTTCCGAAAAGAAAAAGAACTGTGATGATGCATTTGCTAAAGTGGAAGCTTTGGCTGAAAAAATAGTGAGTATGGGTTTACCCAAACCCATCATTATCGCCGGGGGCTCTCCCACTTTTTCTGTCCATTGTAAAAGGAAAAATATAGAATGCAGTCCCGGTACATTTATTTATTGGGACCATGGTTATTCGGTGCTTTGTCCCGAACAGGATTTCATACCCGCAGCCATATTGCTTACCCGGGTGATCTCCTTGCCGGGTGAAGGAATAATATGCACCGATCTCGGGCACAAATCTGTTGCCGCTGAAAATGAAATTACCAAAAGGATTTTCTTTCCGGAGTTTGAATTCTTAAATGCCATTGCACAAAGTGAAGAGCACCTGGTTTTGGAAAACAAAGCAGGTACCCCGTTTGCTACAGGGGATATATTGTATGGCATCCCTTGGCATATCTGTCCTACTGTGGCATTGTACGACAGTGTAAAAATTATAGAGAACGGCAAGTGTATTACTGAATGGAAGAACATTGCAAGAGACCGGAAGATCAGTATTTGATATTTTCATTGCTGCCCTTTTCATTTCCCCCCAAATTTCATAATGATATGTTTCTTCAAATTGGTTGTATATTCAATTTATAAAAGCGCTGTTCAATGGCAACCACACAAAAAACTAAAAATAAGGGGAATATTTTTTTACGTATGCATCCCCTACAAAGGGTTTTGTTAAGCTTTGGATTGACCATTGCGGCTTTCTTTATCATGCGTGGTTACCAGCTTGATAACATCATTCTTTGCGCCCTCTTATGGAATGTATTTTCCATCTCTTATATAACTACCAGTTGGATCATTTTTTATACAAGGTCGGTAGCCGATATTGAAAAACTGGCAAACAAAGAAGATGGAAGCAGGGGCTTTGTATTGATCAGCGTGCTGGTGAGTTCATTTGCCAGTATGTTCACGGTTTTGCTGCTGATGCTGTCCGCAGGTAAATCTTCGGGGCATGGTATAGGAAATATAATTTTGCCAATAACAGGTATCATGACATCCTGGGTAATGCTCCATACGATTTTCACACTGCATTATGCTCACCTTTATTATTCAAAGATCAAGGAAAATCCAACACTAACCGGGCTTGATTTTCCGGAAGAAAAAAAACCTGACTATATTGACTTTGCTTATTTTTCCTTTGTGATCGGTATGACATTCCAGGTTTCGGATGTACAGATAAACAGCCGCATCATCAGGCGCACTGCTTTGGCGCATGGCTTACTGGCTTTTGCTTTAAATACATTTGTGGTGGCACTCACCATTAACTTAATTGCAGGATTAACCAAGTAATGAATTACGTTTCTTTAATAATAATTGATACCATGAAAAAATTATTATTCGCACTCTTCCTTTGCCCGTTCATTTCAATGGCGCAGGATCCAATACCCAGGTTTGAAAATGATACACTCTATACATTAAGCGGATATAAAATATTCAGAGGACAGACACTTGAATTTGCAAAAGGACTTGAGCGATATGACAGATTCAAATTCGTCTCAGTTAAAAATGGGATCCTTTCCACATCATTAACCGACTGCTCAGTAATCGTTAAAGAATTCAGGAAATTTTGGATCTCAGGTCTTAATAATGGCTATATCATTTTTGACGGTTACTTAAAAAGAAAAGACGGTACTACCGATTATATTGTTTTACAAATGGCATTTGATCGTGCAATAGAAAATTCACCCGTTCTGCCGAGTGAAATAAAAGTGCCGGATGAGTTCAGGAATAAATATAAGAGAAACATTAAAAGAGAGAAATTGTTCCTGACTAATATTTACCAGGATAAGCTGATCAATAAAGAAGCTTACCAGGAAATGAAAAAGAAGCTGGATAAAGAATGATTTTTTTTCCAAACTGCCATAAACCAGTCTTCATGAGAAAACTATTAGGTATGTTCCTGCTCTGCCCTTTGCTGTCAGCATCACAGGACCCAAAACCTTCTTATAAAAACGATACCCTTTACACAACCTGCGGCTATAAAATTTACAAGGGCCAAACATTATATTTTAACAAAGGCACCGGGAAGAATGGAAGATTCAGGTATATCAGCATTAAGAATGGTATAGTTTCCGGTTCGCTTATCAATAATTCAATAGTTGTAAAAGAGCTGAAGAACGTTGTAATATCACCACTTGATATGGGCTATGTTGACATCATGGGAATTATCATTTTTAAAGACGGTTCGAAGGGAATTATTGAAATACAAATTGATTATGATAAGGCAATCGAAAATGTACCTGACTTACCCAGTGAATTAGCCGTACCTCCGGAATTCAGAAACAGCAGCAGGGTAATACTCCACCAGGAACTCAATAAACTCTTTAAATTATTTATATCAGGAGCTATAAGTAAAGCAGCATACGAAGCTAAAAAAAACGAGTTGTTGGAACACTCAAAATAATAAGTCTTACATATGTTGGCCTTTTGCTTTATAATTTTTATGCAAAATCTTCTATCCCAACATTAGCTCCAGAGTTTGTATATTTATATTCATGAAGAAATTATTATTTACAACCCTGCTTTTCCCTTTATTATCAATTGCTCAAATGCCCGAACCGCATTTTGACAACGATACCCTTTATACCTCGGGTGGCTTTAAAATTTACAAAGGAAAAATATTGAAATTGGCCAGTGGTACATCGGCAGCCGGTTATTTTAAGTTCATCAAGTTTCACTACAGCATGAGCAGGAACGATACGTATATATTACAGAACAGTAACATCCTCGTTGATAAGGTGAGGAACTTTAAAAATCTGGGTAACGACAATTACAATATCAGGATCACAGGTACCGTAACTTATAATGACGGGAAGCAGGCCCCTGTAGATATGCTCATGGATTTTGAAAAGGCCATAACCAGTTATGACGGGATCCCCGGTGAACTGACCGTAGCCGAAGAATTTAAAATTAAACGTACGCAGGCTATAACAACAGAATCAAAAGAGCAAACTAAGCCTGTTGAAATAAAAGGATCGGGCGACATCAGGAAGCTGATGGTGGCAGATGAAATTAAAAAACTTTTTGACCTGTACAAAGCAGGCGCTTTGACCAAAGAAGAATATGAAGCGCAAAAAAAGAAATTACTGGACAGGCAATGATCTTTCAGAACAATACACTAAAAATAAATTTCCATGTCTTTGTTAATGATCATTATTGCTATCATCTATATCATTATCTGCATTTTATATTCCTGGTTCGAGGGCAGAAAAAAAACGACAGGTTTTATTGGCACCTTATTCCTGGTATTGATCATACCTTTCATTGGTTACTGGATAGTAGAAATGCTCAGCAATAAAAAAGCAAAAGGCTGTGGCTGGTGTGGCAATAAATACAACGAAGTTGAATATTGCGGTTTGTGCGGTAAAAATGAGCAGGGAGATACCAGGCCGGGGTTTGTATCATAAAAATATTTTAAACTACTTGGGTATGAAAAAAATTATTTCAACATTTTTAATTTTATTGGCTATAAATCTCACAGCAATAAGCCAGAATAAGATCTCGGTAACAGTAAAGCCGCCTCATGTTTTAATTGAAAAGGGGGAACACAGGCAGTTCCTCAATTTTGATTTCCTGGTCAGCAACAACTCAAAGGATACATTGTCTTTGACAAAAGTATTGGTTTCTGTATTTGATAAAAACAACCAACTTGTTTTGTCAAAGTTCCTGGATAATAACGGAACTGCACCCAGCATTACGCTGATCCCAAACAGGGAATTCGCAGGCCCTTCATCAAAACTTATCTTTAATCCATTTGCTGATTTTAATTTAACTACCCCATTATCGCGGTTAAAGTACGAATGGGTCTTTACCAAACCCAATGAGGAGCTTGTTTTCATTACTTCGGTTGTTAACCCTGAGAACTTTGATCAAAAGGCAAACTATACTTTCCCGCTGCAGGGAAAAGTTTTGGTGTATGACGGCCATGACCTGTACGCCCATCACCGGAGATTTGATTATGAATTTGAATTTATCAGGGAACTTGGAATAAGCGCCAATTTTATGCGCTACGCCTACGACTTTATATTACTGGATAAAAATAATGACCAGTTTATAGGCGATGGAAAAAATGATGCAAATTATTTTGGATTTGGCAAACCGGTTTATTCCGTCGGCGATGGCAAAGTTATTTATGCTTCCAATGTTCATAAGGACGATAAGAAATTCGACATCCCGGGTATTGCAACCAACCCATTGGAGTTGTATGGTAATTGCATAGCCATTCTTCACGCAAATAATACGGTGAGTATTTATGGGCATTTAAAACAAAACAGTTTAAAAATAAAAAAGGGTGATATTGTAAAAGCCCGGCAGGAAATTGCTGCCATTGGTGTATCGGGCAGTTCATTTTTACCCCACCTGCATTTTGAGGTGCGGACTTCAATAGCAGCCTCTGCTGAGGGAGTGCCCTCCTATTTTTCCAATGTTTATCTGCTGGAGTCGAACATAAAAACAAAATTACGATCGGGCCTGGTGGAAACCGGTAATATCATAGAAGCGAAATAGTAAAATGAAAAAACCGGGCAGATGATGCCCGGGTATTATTTTAAATTGATTGTATATTTATTCTTTTACTGCAGTCAGGTTCTCTTCACCAGTATTCTTTTGCAGGTATTGCACAAGATCACTTGGACTTAGAGCGTTTACCTTTTTAATATTGATGTGGCCGCTAAGGGCCAGGAAATCTTTTGAACGGTTGGTTACAAATAAGCCATCCAAAGAAGCATCAGCCCCGCTATTAGCCAGGTCAAGTACATTTAACTGAATAACATTTTTATTGGGAGTAACAGGATAGTTATTCTCTACCTGTTTTACGTCCTGCATAATGATCTTGCCGTCTTTGGCAACACGTATGTTCATCTTTTTGATCCCATAGTATTTTTTTTCATTAATAACATAAGAAGTGTGTGAATAGCCGGTAAGCTTTCCTTTCTCCTTGCTGATCACTATTTCATACTGTAAGGTCTGTTTGGTGGAGTCGTTGAATATAGTGCCTTTCCAAAGGCCGGTAATATCCTGGCAAAAAGCAAAAATGGGGGAACACAGTACCACCATCAATAGGGTAAAATTTTTCATACGGTTGGGGTTTAGAGGGTAATCTTCGCCTATAACGTATGATGTTTGCCATTTATTTGATAAAGGCCTAATTATTTTTTGCGCTTTTTTACTTATTTGCCCTTTTTTGACTGGTTTCCAGTACTATCCGCATATTTCCATTTTATATAATAGCCACAGCCTTTTTGAACAAACTTGCTTTCTTTTAATAAAAAAGATGCCATTTTAAAAACCAGGCATCATCTCAACACACACCGGCGACCAAAAAACAGCAAAGGATTAAATTGGCTTGCAGCCTGTTGTAAGCTGGTATAAAGATGGTAAGCACATCACCAGCGGCAGGGTAAATAAAACTGTTGAATTTGTGGTTCTTATCCGAACAATAAATAAATTAAAACAAAGGCAATCATAAGAAGCAATTGCCTTTGTTCAAACTGCAAAACTTATCCGTCAAGTTTAACCTGCTTTGCTCTTGCAAAAGCATTGGTAATGTGTCGTGACTGTTCAGCTACGATTTGCTTAACAGACTCACCTGCCCTTGACTTGTTTCTTAGTATATAAAAAAGCGCTGCGGCTCCTGCGGAAATGGCTGAGGCCATCAATATATTCTTATTCATAAATAATGGTTTAATTAAACTGATAACTTCATAAAATGTGCCAAGATCCGGGCTTGTTGATAATTCATTTATTGTCTTTTCTTTTTCATACATCAAAAGTTGAAACTTATTTTATTTTAGTAAAAATGTTCAGTTTAAAATGCAGGGTAAATAGGAGGTATAAATTCCACAAATAAATATGAGAATCATGTAATTCTTTTTTGCAAAAGTGTAATGTTCTCATTTTTAAAGTACTCATCTTTACTTACTGTTTTTTCTTTATTCATAAACATAACCGGCAATGCTGTACAAAGTATCAGCCTAAACTGGTTATATAAAAAACTACGTAAAATGAAAAACTTAAGTATGCTTTCTGTATTTCTTTTATTGCTCATTTCAAGCACCCTAAGTTCCTGTAAAGCGATAGCCGGGATCTTTAAAGCCGGGATGGGTTTTGGCATTTTTATTGTTGTTGCCGTAATAGCACTCATTGCCTATTTTGTAATGAGATCAGGAAAAAAATAAATTATAAATATCTAAAATCAAACATCATGAAAACACAATCAAAAAATGGTTCTCAAAACGGAACCAGGTCAAAAGGGAAATCAAAAAACTACATTATGCAATCTTCACAGCTCATGAAATTGTTTGAAGATGGTTTAAAAGATATTTACTGGGCAGAAAAAGCACTGACAAAAGCAATTCCCAAGATGATCAAAAATGCAACTTCAGAAGAGCTGGCGGAAGCATTGGAAAATCATCTTGAAGAAACCAGGGGACAGGTTACCCGTGTAGAGCAGGTATTTGATATCCTGGGCAAGAAAGCAGTTGCAAAAAAGTGCGATGCCATGGAAGGTTTGATAAAAGAGGCAGGAGGAATAATGGAAGAGTGCGAACCGGGGGCCATGCGTGATGCCGGTATTATTGCCGCAGGACAAAAAGTGGAGCATTATGAAATTGCTTCCTATGGCACGCTTCGGCAGTATGCAGAAACATTGGGTTTAACAGATGCTTCGGCACTTCTTGAAGAAACACTTGAGGAGGAAAAAAGTGCTGATGTTAAATTAACTGAAATAGCTATTTCATCTGTAAATTGTGAGGCCGCCGAAGAGGTTGAAGCCTGAGAATAAATAAAGCGATCACTTTTAATGTGAAGTGCAGCAATTCATTATTGCTGCACTTTTTTTACGTCGGTTTTTACATCCCTCCCAACGATCCTAATAATAAACTTCTTACTTCAAACAACTGGTTTCTAACTAAATCCTCCCCTCTTTTTTGTATTTTTGCCCTCCCACAATAATAAGGAACAGAAAAAATGGAATTGACTAAAAATTTTGAGCCGAAAGCAGTTGAAGACAAATGGTATAAACATTGGCTTAGCCAGCGCTATTTTAACAGCAAGCCCGATGAACGCCCCGCATTTACTGTGGTGATACCTCCACCCAATGTTACGGGTGTATTGCACATGGGCCATACGCTTAATGAAACCGTGCAGGATATCCTGGTACGCAAAGCCCGCATGAGCGGCTTTAATGCCTGCTGGGTTCCGGGCAGTGATCATGCATCCATTGCCACTGAAGCAAAAGTGGTTGGCATGCTGAAAGAAAAAGGTATTGATAAGAACAGTTTATCCAGGGAAGAGTTTTTAAAATATGCCTTTGAGTGGAAGGATAAATATGGCGGCATCATTTACAACCAGATAGAAAGACTGGGTTGCAGCGTGGATTGGGAAAGAACAACTTTCACCATGGATGATCATTATTACAAAGCCGTAATAAAAGTTTTTATTGATCTGTACAATAAAGGGTTGATCTACCGTGGCGCAAGAATGATCAACTGGGATTCATCTGCAAAAACAGCATTGAGTGATGAAGAAGTGGAATACAAAGACCTTACCGGTAAACTTTATTATCTGACATATAAAGTAGCAGATGCTGATGGCAATGAGATCAACTCCCCTTCAGGAGTTGGGGGTATCAGTATTGCAACACAACGCCCCGAAACCATCATGGGGGATACTGCTATCTGCGTTAATCCGAATGATGAACGCTATGCACATTTAAAAGGAGCATATGCTTTTGTGCCATTGATCAACCGCCGCATTCCCATCATTTTTGATGAGTATGTTGACGCGGCATTTGGAACCGGCGCTTTAAAAGTTACACCGGCACACGATATCAACGATTATAATTTAGGATTAAAGCACCACCTTGAAATTGTTGACACCATCAATGCTGATGGAACTATGAGTGCCGCTGCACAAATTTATGTTGGAGAGGACAGGTTTGTTGCACGCAAAAAAATTATCAAAGAACTTGAAGAAAAAGGCTTTCTAACAAAAGAAGAAGAATACACAACAAGATTAGGCTACAGTCAAAGAACCGGTGTTGTGGTGGAACCAAGAATAAGTACCCAGTGGTTTGTGAAGATGAAAGAAATGGCAGAACCTGCACTGAGGGCTGTTGTGGATGGAGATATAAAAATTCACCCGGGCGATAAATTTTTAGCCACTTATAAATACTGGCTGGAGAATGTAAAGGATTGGTGTATCAGTCGCCAGCTTTGGTGGGGTCAACAGATACCGGCATGGTATGATGAAGATGGAAAGATGGTGGTTGCAGAAACTGAGCAGGAAGCAAAGGAAATATTCAATAAACAATATTCAATATTAGATCCCGTGCTTACCCAGGACGCCGATGTACTCGACACCTGGTTCTCTTCCTGGCTTTGGCCAATGGAAGTATTTAAAGGAATTACAGAACCCGACAATGCAGAAGCAAAATATTATTACCCGGGCTCTGTATTGGTGACCGGGCAGGATATCATTTTCTTTTGGGTGGCACGTATGGTAATGGCGGGTATGGAATATGAAAAACAGATCCCTTTTAAAGATGTTTATTTCACAGGTATGGTACGAGATAAACTGGGCAGGAAGATGAGTAAGAGCTTAGGTAATAGTCCCGACCTGCTCGACCTGATCGATAAATACGGAGCAGATGCGGTGAGGTTTGGTATTATGGTCTCTTCTCCTGCCGGTAATGACCTGATGTTTGATGAGAACAGCCTGGAGCAGGGACGCAATTTTAATAATAAGATATGGAATGCGTTGAAGTTGGTGAAGATGTGGG
>JBDSXS010000260.1:0-15435 GCA_039926045.1 Ferruginibacter sp. | reverse complement strand
TCGTATTATTATTGTGTAATAAAATAAATAGTAACAGTCTATGGCTGATAAGCCATAATAGTAGTCTTTTTAAATAATATTGGAGGATTTTAGATAACCAAGCAGGGTGTAAAAATAGCTTTTTTTTAATATTATCATAATTTATTTTTTTCTTTTTCACGAAAGTGGTCATATCCCCCCTTGGCAGGCTATTCTTCTTTTAGCCAGTGACCTGGATGCTTATAACAAATTTTCGAAAAAAGCCCTGTAAAAACTAATATGTGTTAGTTTTGTTGAAAAAAGCCTGATGGCCAAGATCAAGCCCGGCAAAAATGCCACAAAAAAGGATGTCATAACACAAAAGGCAGCTTCTTTATTCAAAAAAAAGGGTTTTTCATCCAGTTCTATGAGGGAGTTGGCGGAAGCAGTTGGGGTTGAAGCACCCAGTTTATATAATCATATCGGTTCTAAAAGCGAACTGCTCCAGGCTATTTGTTTTAAGGTGGCCAACGCATTTACTTCCTACCTGGATGAAACTGAAAATACAGCGGGCAATATTGTTGTTAAGCTTGAAAATATTATCCGCTTTCATATACAGATGATGCTGAATAATTTTGATGAAGTGTATGTTGCCAATCATGAATGGAAGCATCTGAGAGAACCCTATTTGAGTAATTTCCTTATCCAAAGAAGGGGTTATGAAAAAAGACTGATCGTTTTAATGGAGGATGGTATCCGGGTCAAAGAATTTAAAGACAATAACCCATACGTATCTGTTTTAACCATCCTGTCGGCAGTAAGGGGACTGGAGTTCTGGCAGCAGCATAAAAAAAATATAAGCAGCCAGGTTTTGGAAGACGATATGGTGGATCATTTATTAAAAGGTATAATAAAATAATTTTTATGGCTGTTCATTTTCATAAACTCCAGGTAAAAGAAGTTCGGCAGGAAACCACTGATTGTGTTTCCATAGAATTTACCGTGCCCCCGGCATTACAGCATGATTTTGTATTTGAACAGGGGCAAAATATCACCATTAAAAAAGAAATTGACGGTGAAGAAATACGCCGCTCCTATTCTATTTGCTCTGCCCCTTTTGAGAACGAATTAAGGGTAGCCGTAAAAAAGGTAGATGGTGGAAAATTTTCTGACTATGCAAACTCCGATTTAAAAGCGGGTGATGAATTGGACATCCTGCCTCCTACCGGCAAGTTCAACACCAAATTAAAATCCGAAAATGTAAAACAATACCTGGCTTTTGCAGCCGGGAGCGGTATAACCCCTGTTATTTCCATCATTAAAA
The DNA here is from genome assembly GCA_039926045.1 of Ferruginibacter sp. Classification (GTDB taxonomy): domain Bacteria; phylum Bacteroidota; class Bacteroidia; order Chitinophagales; family Chitinophagaceae; genus Ferruginibacter. The sequence continues at coordinate 14,153 of JBDSXS010000260.1, read as the reverse complement.
CCTCTTTACAAACTGAAGCGGGAAGCAGCTTCACCCTGGTTTTTGGCAACCGCGGCCGGAGCTCCATCATTTTTTTTGAAGAACTGGAAGGGTTAAAGAACAAGTACCTGAACCGGTTTAATTTCATCAATATCCTAAGCCGCGAAAAAACAGATGCCCCAATAAATTCGGGCAGAATTGATCTTAATAAATTAACTGAACTGAATAAACTGATCGATTATAAAAACACGGATGATTTTTTTATTTGTGGGCCCGAAGAGATGATCTTTTGTGTAAAAGAGTTTTTAGAAGCAACTGGCATTGAGCAAAAGAAAATTCATTTTGAATTGTTCACAACACCCGGACAGAAGCAGTTGGCAGTTGGCAAAAAGCAGTTGGCAGTGACCAGCGATACTCCCAAAAGTAAAATAACCATAAAGCTCGATGGCCGCAGTTTTGATTTTGAGCTTGGTTTTAACGGTGAGAATATTTTAGATGCTGCTTTAAAACAGGGCGCCGATCTGCCCTTTGCCTGCAAAGGCGGTGTATGCTGTACCTGCAAAGCCAGGTTGCTTGAAGGTGAAGTGGAAATGGAGGTTAACTGGGGGTTGGAGCAGGAAGAAGTAGAACAGGGCTTTATTCTTACCTGCCAATCACATCCAATAACGGAGAAAGTGGTGGTTGATTTTGATATAAAATAATGCCTGCAGACTTTGTATCCTTTAACTAACAGTTGTTAGTTTTTTATATTAATTTTACAGTCTAAAAACTCAAGTATGTCAATACAGGATCTTGAAAAAATATTCCAGGATAAGATTGATAAAGAAATAAAGATCGAGCCCAAAGACTGGATGCCCGATGCTTACCGCAAAACCAATACCCGGCAAATAAGTCAGCATGCGCACAGCGAGATCGTAGGCATGTTGCCCGAAGGTAACTGGATAAGCAGGGCACCTTCCTTAAAACGCAAAGCCATTCTTATTGCAAAAGTACAGGATGAAGCCGGGCATGGTTTATACCTGTACTCATCAGCCGAAACCCTGGGCACTTCACGTGATGAAATGATCGCCGACCTCCACAGCGGTAAAGCAAAATATTCTTCCATTTTTAATTACCCCTCTTTAACATGGGCCGATATGGGCGCCATTGGCTGGCTGGTTGATGGTGCCGCAATATTAAACCAGGTGATGCTGTGCCGTACTTCTTATGGCCCTTATGCAAGAGCCATGGTGAGGATATGTAAAGAAGAAAGTTTTCACCAGCGCCAGGGATTTGAATCCTTGTTGGTATTAAGCAGGGGAACTGATGAACAGAAGGCCATGTGCCAGGATGCCATTAACCGCTGGTGGTGGCCAAGCCTGATGATGTTTGGGCCAAAGGATTCCGAATCTACCAACAGCGACCAGAGCATGAAATGGAAGATCAAAAGAAAAACAAATGATGAGCTTCGGCAACAGTTTATTGATATGGCTGTAGAACAGGTAAAAGTCTTAGGCATGAAACTACCCGATGATCAGTTAAAATGGAATGCCGAAAGAAAGCATTATGATTTTGGTGAAATAAACTGGGATGAGTTTTGGAATGTGGTAAAAGGAAACGGACCCTGCAACAAACAACGCCTTGTAGCCAGGAACAAAGCACATAATGAAGGTGCCTGGGTAAGGGAAGCAGCCTTAGCTTATGCTGATAAAAGAAAAGCCTCCCCAAACCCCTCCAAAGGAGGGGCTTTAGAAGCAGCATAATTATTTTAAATCTCTTTTATGAAAATAGAAATTAAGAAATTTTTTTACGGCGACATCCCTGAAGATAGTGCGGGAGGTAATGAAATTAAAAGTGCCTCAAATCCCCCCTTGGGGGGTGGGGGGGCTTGGCCCCTTTGGGAAGTCTTCGTTCGTAGTAAGCAGGGTCTCGATCATAAACATGTGGGCAGCCTGCATGCAACTGATGCTGTTATGGCTATTGAAAATGCAAGGGATGTTTATACCAGGAGGCAGGAAGGCGTAAGCATTTGGGTTGTTGAAAGCAAATTCATTACTGCATCCAATCCCGAAGAAGCGGGAGAACTTTATGAACCTGCGGTTGACAAAGTTTACCGCCACCCAACTTTTTATGACTTACCAGATGAAGTGGGACATATGTAATGGCCTCCCCAACCCCTCCAAAGGAGGGGCTAACAAATTATAATTATTTAAAGAACTTTTATACAATGCGGGAAACAGAGTCTTCAAAAATTGAAAAGAATGCTAAAAATTCAGCATCTTCCAAATCCCCCCTTTCCGCAGGATGCTGTGCTTGGGGGGTAGAGGGGCTTCTTCACCTCGCCGACAACACGTTAATTCTTGCACAAAGGAATGCAGAATGGTGCGGCCATGGCCCCATACTGGAACAGGATATTGCTATCACCAATATTTCTTTGGACCTGATCGGGCAGTCGAGGAATTTTTATCAATACGCAGCACAATTACAAAATAAAAATATAAAACCAGCCGAGTCTGAAGCCCCTCCTTCGGAGGTTCCCGATAGGGAAGGAACGAAGTTCGATGGGGAGGCTTCGGAAGATTCTTTAGCTTACCTGAGAACCGAAAGAGAATTCAAAAACTGTTTATTGGTTGAACAACAAAATGGAGACTGGGGTCAAACTATTTTACGCCAGTTCTTTTTCAGCGCTTATCAATATTTATTGTACGAAAAACTACAAAACAGTAATGATGAACAGATTGCTGCCATTGCTGCCAAAGCTTTAAAAGAAGTTACTTACCACCTCCGGTGGAGCAGCGAATGGGTTATACGGCTTGGCGATGGCACTGAAGAAAGCCATCAGCGCATGTTAAAAGCCATAGATGAACTTTGGAGATACACAGGTGAATTGTTTATTGCTGCCGATTATGAACTGGAAGCAGGCCTTGATCCAGGCTTATTAAAAGAGGAGTGGATGAAAAAGATCACTGTTGTTTTTGCTGAAGCAACATTACCAATCCCCCCTTTGGGGGGTGGGGGGGCCGTATTTATGCAGACAGGTGGAAAACAAGGCGTACATACAGAACAGCTTGGTTTTATTTTAACCGAATTGCAGTACCTGCAAAGAACCTATCCCGGTGCTGAATGGTAGCCCCCTAAATCCCCCAAGGGGGACTTGATAAGAGTAAGATGAAATTAAAAATGGTTGTCAATGTCAAATCTTGATAATTTAAATAATAAAAATGTTTTTGAGGCTATAGAGTCTTCAAAAGCTCCTCCTTTGGAGGTTCCCGCTAGGGAAGGAACGAAGTTCGATGGGGGGGCCAATATCTGGAAGATTTTAGAACAGGTTACCGACCCCGAAATACCTGTATTAACAATAACAGACTTGGGCATTGTTAGAGATGTAAAAATTATAGAAACTCTTCAAGATCCCCCCTTGGGGGGTGGGGGGGCTGGAGTTGAGGTTATCATCACCCCTACTTACACCGGTTGCCCCGCCATGGATATGATTGCCATGAATATAAAACTGGCCTTGCTTGAAAATGGTTATTCAAATATCAAAATAACTTCTGTTCTTGCCCCGGCCTGGACAACAGACTGGATGAGTGAAGAAGGAAAAAGAAAATTAAAAGAATATGGAATTGCACCGCCGCAACATGAGTCGGGACGCTTTATGCGGCCTGGATCATTTCATGTTCAATGCCCTCAATGCAATTCCACTAACACAAAACTCATCAGCGAATTTGGCAGCACCGCCTGCAAGGCCTTATATCAATGCAACGATTGCAAAGAGCCTTTTGATTATTTTAAGTGCCATTGAAACCTGTTATTTTTCTATTGATATTTTTTCGGTCAATAAAATGAAAGTTAAAATTTGCGTACGCAAGGCCGATAAATCAATATACTTTAAATCCTGAGAAAGTAGAAGCAGAAGAACCTGATGAACCAACAAGTCCTAATGAACTACCGGAAACCTGGAAGACCTGTAGTTTAATAATATCACCAATTGCAAGTTTAACATTAATAGCATGGGCCATTGATCCGCCACGGGTAGCACTTGCAGCAACAATCGTATTCGACTGACATCCATCAAAAGCTACATTATTTTTTAAAAAAGAAATAACACAGGGAGCAATGGAACTTGAAGGATACCAATTAATATTTGCATCAAAATGATACATCCCCGCTACAGAGGCAGTAAATTCACCGGTCGTTAAATTGAAATTATTCCCATCATCAAAAAACGGTGCATAGACTGTTAACACAGTATATGTATTATTGTTAATGGTTACATCGCCTGACTTAACTACAGAAAAACCAACTCCCGCAGCTGAATTTTGCCATGTTGGTGCTAATGCTCCATTTGAAGTCAATACCTGTCCGCTTGTTCCCGAATTACCATTTAATCTGAGAAGCCCTGTTGATATATTTATATCGCCGTTTACATCAAGTTTATAAGCAGGGCTAATATTATTTATCCCGACATTTCCATTTAAAAATACCGCTGCGTGGCGATTGGGAGCAGACGTGCCTGCATCGGCATACAACGCATAAAAATTATTATTAAAAGAAAGATTGGGTACAGATGTTGCCAGCCCTGCGTAAACGCCTATTGCACCCCAACTGTTGGTACTTCCTATTCCCTTTACCCCAAACCCATAGCCCCAGCTATTAGGAGTACCATCGCCCTGTCCAAAACCTGTAACACCTGTATTTTGAAAATCCAATGAGGATGATGTTTGATTAGCATATCCATAAATAGTATTTTTATTAACGTCGGCGGTATGAATAACATGCAAACGTTCCAAAGGAGTAGTAGTGCCAATGCCTACATTCTGTGCAATGCTGTGTAGTGTAAATAATAACGCAGGAAGTAAGATAACTTTTTTCATAATACTGTTTTGCTACAAGTTAATATATTCATGCGGTATTAGCCGAATGCTTGAAAGGCGACCATCATTGTTTGAACAGAATGAATGAGTGAGAATATTTATTTATCTCCAAATATCTTCTTTTTTCAGGAGGGTCTTCACAAAAAATTTGTGCAATGCTGTGATACCCGGGTTTGCAGTACAGCTTGTAAAGCATTATATCAATGCAACGATTGCAAAGAGCCTTTTGATCATTTTAAGTGCCATTAAGATCAGTATCCTTAATCTTTGATCTTAAATTTATACTTCCCTTTAACTTCTCCAGGCCCCTTTTTATCCCAAACCCTGAATTGCACTACAAAATCTTCGACTCCGGATTTAACTTCACTTATAAGAGCAGACAGTGTGATGTCCTTAGCATCCTTAGGGTCAACGCCCGTTAATTCATAATCTTTAAAAATATCATCTGCATTAACGACCACACTTCCACCTGAAGTAGAAATTCTTTCCGAAGCCCCAAGAAAGGATTTATCATTTTCTTTTACCCAGCCGGTATCAAGCTTTATAACCAGGTAAATTTTTTCTCCAACCCTGGTTTTATTTTCTGTCAATAAATTATTGGCTGCATCAACAAGATAGGCCTCTTTAAGTTTTACACCTGTAGCTTCCAGCTCAATATCATTTTTTATTGTGGCTCCATTCAAAGCAGAATTATCACTGGAAGAAACAGTCTTTGCTTCCTTAGTACCGCCAACCGAACATTTCATATCACAGCTGGCAAGCAATGCCATCAGCATGATCATTAAATAAAACTTTGTTGATTTCATTTGTTTTGTTTTAAAGTAAATAATTTTTGTTTGTAAAGACGTTACAAAATATATAAAATATTTGATGATATTTAACTTTCGTTAGCCTAAATTTATATTTATGGACCTGACAATTTATTTTGAAGAAGCCGCACAGGTTTCTGTAGCATTTATCATAGGTGCCGTTATAGGCCTCGAAAGGGAGTTCAGAAGTAAACCTGCCGGTTTCAGAACCATGATCTTAATTTGTGTGGGCTCCTGTTTATATACCATCATATCAAGAGAGAGCGGGGCCGGCAGTGCAGACCGGATCGCGAGCAATATTGTAACCGGTATTGGTTTTATTGGCGCCGGTGTAATATTTAAAGAAGGTATTACAGTAAACGGCTTAACCACTGCAGCACTCATTTGGGTAACTGCTGCGCTGGGAATGGCGATCGGTTATCACAATTATCCATTGGCCATTGTGGTATCCGCTATGGTTGTGATCACTTTATTTATTTTAGAACCCGTACACCGCATCATCAACGGGTTTCATAAGGTTAAGGATTATAAGATACGTACGGTTGAGCTGGGTAATAATTTCAAAACCGAGCTGGAAGTTTTTTTTAAATCCCATGGCCTTAGTTTCAGGTGTATGAAGTTCACGAAACAGGACAAGGATGCTGTTTATTTGTACCGCATCGGGTCACCAAAAAAGAATTATGATATGGTAAGCCAATTCTTATTAAATCATAAAGATGTAAGGAGTTTTGAAGTGTAAGTATATAGTTTTTAATGATTAAATTTTTTACAGATGTCATCCATTTTATTTGAGATAAAAGATGCAGTTGCATACATCACCCTGAACCGTCCTGAAAAATTCAATTCTTTTAACCGGGAGATGGCATTGCTGATGCAGGCAAAGCTGGATGAAGCCGCTTCTTTACATGAAGTGCGGGCAGTGTATATCAGTGGCGCTGGCAAAGCTTTTTCTGCGGGGCAGGATATTAGTGAATTAGCCCCCTCCCACGAACTTCGTTCCTTCCCTTCGTCAAACTCGGGAACCCCAAAGGGGGAGGAGATTACCGTAGCGAAGATCCTTAGCGAACATTTCAACCCCATTGTAAGGCGGATAAGGAATATGCCAAAGCCGGTGGTAGCAGCTATTAACGGTGTTGCTGCCGGGGCGGGAGCTAATATAGGCTTATGTTGTGATGTAGTTGTTGCAGGTTCTTCTGCTTCCTTTATACAGGCATTTAGTAAAATAGGCTTGATACCCGACAGCGGCGGCACTTTTACTTTACCCCGCTTGATAGGCTGGCAAAAAGCAAGTGCATTAATGATGACCGGTGATAAAGTTTCTGCTGCAGATGCAGAAAAAATGGGCATGATCTATAAAGTTTTTACTGATGAAAGTTTTGAAACAGAAAGTAAAAAGATCGCCCAAACATTATCGCAAATGCCAACAAAGGGTTTGGCTTATACCAAGCATGCTTTAAACCAATCTTTCCTTAACAGCTGGGAAGAGCAACTCAATTTTGAAGATCAGTTTCAACAGAAGGCAGCGAAGACTGTTGATTATAACGAAGGCATTGCCGCTTTTTTAGAAAAAAGAGCCCCGGAGTTTAAAGGAAAATAAAGAAATAATATTCAATAATCAAGACTCAATGTTCAATGCTCAAATTGAGAAGCTTTTCAACTTGAATATTGAGTGTTGAAAATTGATTATTGAAAATTAAAAAATAACATTAATGAATAAGACTCCAGGTGAAGTCGTAGCCCACATGATGGAACACGATCTATTCAGCCAGTGGTTGGGTATCGAGGTATTGGATGTGAAAGAAGGTTATAGTAAAATAAAAATGACGGTTCGAAAAGAAATGATCAATGGCTTTGGCATTGTACATGGTGGTATTGCATTTTCTTTATCCGATAGTGCCTTTGCTTTCGCCTGCAACAACCGGAATAATTTATCGGTTGCTTTGGATACATCCATCAATTTTACAAAGCCCGTGCATGTGGGTGATGTATTAACGGCAGAAACCAAAGAACTGCACAATGGAAAATCTACCGGGCTTTATCACATCACTATTAAAAATCAAAATGATCATATTGTTGCGCTTTTTAAAGGCACTTGTTTTCGCACCAGTAAACCTTTGATAGCTGGAGATGGTATATAAGTAGATAAGTAAATAGGTATTTGAGTTTAAGGTTTAAACTTTAATTTTAATCGTTATTTATGGATGAATTAACTTTTGGATTTGAAGAGCTTGATCTTTGGAAAAAAGTAAGAGGATTTAAAAAAGAATTAAGTATAGAAGCAAGAAAATTTCCCGCCGACGAAAAGTTTAAGTCAATAGATCAATTAGTCAGAAGTTCCCGATCCATTAATGCATTAATATCTGAAGGCCATGGAAGGTTTACATTTGCCGATCAATTACACTACTACGTTCAGGCAAGAGGTAGTTTATCAGAGACTATTAATCATGTGATTGATGCACTGGATGAAAATTATATTACTGCAGAGAAACTTAATTATTATAAATTGAAAGGAAAAGAGATCGAAAAACTTTTGAATGGATATATGAATTATCTACGAAAACAGAGAGATCAAAATAAATAACCCTACTGAGCCATTACCTCTATACTTTTTACCTATATACTAAATCATGATCTACGAGTTCAAAGGATACAAACCCGTTATACACGAATCTTCATTCATTCATCCGCAGGCGGCAGTTACAGGGAATGTAATTATTGGCAGGGACTGTTATATAGGGCCGGGTGCTGCCTTACGTGGTGATTGGGGCAAGATCATTATTGAAGATGGATGCAATGTACAGGAGAACTGTACCATTCATATGTTCCCGGGTGTAACTGTTGTTTTAAAAGCAGGAGCTCATATCGGACATGGCGCCATCATTCACGGGGCAACCATTGGAAAGAATTGCCTGGTAGGTATGAATGCGGTGATCATGGATAATGTGATGCTGGGCGACGAATGTATTGTTGGCGCTTTAAGTTTTATTAAAGCCGATGAGGTTTTTGAAAGCAGGAGTTTGATCGTTGGTAATCCTGCAAAGAAAATTAAAGAAGTAACGGATGAAATGATCGGTTGGAAAACAGACGGAACAGCGCTGTATCAACAATTACCAAAAGATATGTTTGAAAGCTGGGAAGAATGCGAACCCCTTAGGTCTATCCCCGAAGATCTGCAGATTCAATCATCAACCTACAAAACCTGGAACGAAAATAAATAATACTATTTCCCTTTAGGAGTTCCCCAAATTAATTTTTCATTCTTAGCTTCTGCAAAAAAATCAGGCAATTTACCATCACCCCTGCCTGTAAAACCTCCATCCGGTGCACCTAAATATTTGCAGTTCGCATCATATACTTCGTTAAAAAAATCACAGCAGGGCATTGCTACATAATATACTTTTTTGCCCTTGTACATATACTCAACCACCCTTTGTGGTCTTTCGTGTTGTTCTTTTAGTTTAAAAGAATCTATCTTATTATTAATACACTTTGGTAGTGCAGTATTTGTCTCCTCCGGAAGAATTACAGAATCTTCCTGATACATATCCCCGGGTTGTTCAACAACTACTACAGAATCTGTTTTGGCTGATGATTGGCCGGTCTTTGTGGCGCCGCAGCCCAACATTATTGAAAGGGGTATTAAAATAAATTTGATCATTTTTTATGTTTTATACTAACAGTTGCAAATGTAATACCATTTATAAGTTATGCCGGTATTTAATGTCTAAATTATAGTTAACCCCTGTTAATCCTCAAATTTTACAGACCTTTGCGCCAATAATGGAAAAATCAAACTTTGTAGACCAGATCAAGATATTTTGCCGCAGCGGACATGGTGGGGCAGGAAGTAAGCATTTTATGCGGAATAAATTAACCGCTATGGGTGGCCCCGATGGTGGCGATGGCGGCCGCGGAGCACATATCATTCTAAAAGGCAATACCCAGTTATGGACATTGCTGCATCTTCGTTATTATAAAAATGTTTTGGCCGAAGATGGCGAGAACGGAAGTAAGAATAATTCAAGCGGCAAAACCGGTAAAGACATCATCATTGAAGTACCATTGGGTACCATTGCCCGAAATGAGGAAACCGGTGAAAAAGAAGCTGAGATCCTGGAAGACGGACAGGAAGTGATCCTGGTAAAAGGTGGCCGTGGTGGTTTGGGCAACAGCAATTTTAAAACGTCCACTAATCAATCTCCCGAATATGCCCAACCAGGTGAACCGGGTTCTGAAGGAATAAAGGTTCTGGAACTTAAGGTTTTGGCCGATGTTGGCTTGGTTGGATTTCCCAATGCAGGCAAATCAACTTTATTAAGCAGTATTACTGCAGCCAAACCCAAAATTGCAGATTATGCTTTCACCACATTGGTTCCACAATTGGGAATGGTTGAATACCGGGATGCCAAAAGTTTTTGTATTGCCGATCTGCCCGGTATCATTGAAGGTGCTGCTGAAGGAAAAGGGCTTGGACATAGATTCTTAAGGCATATTGAACGCAATTCCATATTACTTTTTTTGATCCCTGCCGATAGCAACAACCACAAGCAGGAGTTTGACATCTTACTGAATGAACTGGAGCAATACAATCCTGAAATGTTGCAAAAAGATTTTGTGATCGCTATCAGCAAAGCTGATATGCTTGATGATGAATTAAAAAATGCTATACAAAAAGAAATGCCAAAGAACATTCCGCATCTTTTCATCTCATCTGTTACCGGCCAGGGGTTATCCGAATTAAAAGATATTCTTTGGAATACGCTTAACAATACAAACAAAGCATAGAACTCATTGCCTGCCATATTAAAATATCTCAGCCAGTTCTATCGCAATGAGTTCAAACTGACCTATTTTTTAGTTATTGTATTATTGCTGGGCACCTGCATATATTTAAATTACTGGCATTTTTTAGAGTACCGGTATGCCGCCGGCGGACAAACAAAACTTAGTAATTTCTTTGGTTACTATTTACTGTATTTCATTCCTTTTGCTTCGGCATTTTTTCTCCAACTTTTATTTTTCAAAGATTGTAACTATTTTAAAAAAACCTGGTTCTGGCTCATTTTGACATTAGCACCAGCTTTTTTCTCCTTCAGGGTAAATTTTGATCTTCATCAATCGCTTGTAAAAAAAATATGGGATGGCGATGAGCAGGAATTTTGGCTGGTCAGTTTAAATTGGGTGGTCAGGGTCTTTGTTGTGCTGATTCCTGTATTTATTGTGTGGCTGGTAAAAGATAAAAATGAGCAACCTTTTTATGGAACAAAAAAATTAAATAACGTTAAGCCTTACTTAGTTATGCTGTTAGTGATGGTTCCGCTGATAGCACTTGCCAGCACACAAAATGATTTTTTAGCCATGTATCCCAAAGCGAAGGCGCTGGATCAACTAAACCTCTTTCCAAAAAAAATTTATTATTTTATTTATGAGCTCTGTTATGGATTCGACTTTGTAAGCATCGAATTATTCTTCCGGGGTTTTTTGATTTTGTCTTTAGCCAAAATATGCGGCACCCGCTGCATCATCCCGGTAGCCTGCTTTTATTGCACCATTCATTTTGGCAAACCCATGGGCGAAGCCATCAGCAGCTTTTGGGGTGGTTTGCTGTTAGGCATTATTTGTTACAATACCAGGAGCATATGGGGTGGTTTAATTGTACATTTGGGTATTGCGTGGTTAATGGAAGCCGGAGCCTGGATCGGCCTGGCATTTAAAAAATAAGAATACAACCGTGCAATTAGTATTTGTGCACGGCCATTACCAATGTCCCTCATGTAAAACCAATGCGCTGCCCTGTTGCGATGGAGATAACTGTAACAATGCTTTTATTACTGAAGCAGTTAAAGCTGATCTCTCAGAAAAGACAGAAGCCGAAAGCTGTTAAAGCAGCGCTATAGCAGCTAAAAGCATCCTGTGACTGTGTCTTAAAGGATAAGGATCGGGAAATTTTACCCTTGTATTTCTAAATATTCATGTATAATTTTTAAGTGACCAAAATAATGAAAAAACTTTTCGAAATATCGTTATTGGTTTTTTTATCCGTTTCCCTGTGCTCCTGTCCGTATAGCTCAGCTTATAACCTCGACGAAACACCAAATATATATGTAGAAGAAGCACTGATCGGCAAATGGTCAACTTTTGTTAAGCGACCAAACAGCAGCCGGGAGGAGCCAGTTACACTAACCTTAAGTAAAAAAACAGACACCGAATACAATATAAGTTTTACAGGTTACCTTGAAGACCTCAGGCCCTTCAATATTATTTCTTCTGATTCAATAACCGGAACCGCATTTATGTCAACAGTTGGCGATAAGCAGTTTTTCAATATCAATATAAATTCCAGGATCTATATAGCTGAATTGAAACTAATAAACGACAACCTCTCTTTGCTTCCACTGGCAGAACATTTTACCAACAAAATGATCTTTAACTGCGAGGCACTTCGCAAATCGGTTGACATTCATTATAAAACCCGTGTACACCCCGTACTTGATGACGATTTTTGTTTAAGAGATATGGTAAAGCTGAATTGAGCGTATTCCACAGGCCAAGCCTGACACTATCGCGTTTTAGTTCGGATTGAAACAGTTGCAAATCATTCACTATTTTGTAATTTGCCGTTCTAAAAGCGATTGCATGCAAAGAAGTAAGATTGCCGGTATAGGCTACTATGTTCCTGAAAAAATTTTTACCAATGAAGACCTGAAAAAATATATGGATACCTCTGATGAATGGATCCAGGAACGAACCGGTATCAAAGAACGGCGCTATGCCGATCGCGAGGGCGAGACTACAACAACCATGGGCGTGGAAGCTGCCAAAATTGCCATTGAAAGAGCTGGTATTACCCCCCAGGATATTGATTTTATTGTTTTTGCAACCCTTAGCCCTGATTATTTTTTTCCGGGTTGTGGTGTGTTGTTACAACGTGCTTTAAAAATGAAAGAGATAGGCGCCCTCGATGTACGTAACCAGTGCAGTGGTTTTGTGTATGCATTATCTGTTGCCGACCAGTTTATAAAAACAGGCATGTATAAAAATATTTTAGTGGTGGGTAGCGAAAAACATTCTTTCGGTCTTGACTTTAGTACAAGAGGCAGAAATGTAAGTGTGATCTTTGGGGATGGGGCCGGGGCCGTAGTATTACAGCCCACACAAAAAGAAGGACAGGGAATTTTAAGTACCCATTTACATAGCGATGGGGAGAGTGCAGAAATACTGGCCATGTATAACCCGGGTACACATGCCAATCATTGGCTGCCGCAACCCGTTGCTAATTTTGATGAGGCCGAAATGGGAGAAATGTTCATGAGCCATAAGATGATCGATGATGCTCAAAATTTTCCAAACATGGATGGACCCGCCGTTTTTAAAAAGGCAATAGTTAAGATGCCCGAAGTTGTTGAGGAAGCTTTAACGGCAAATGGATTAACAGCTTCTGACATTAATATGCTGATACCCCACCAGGCCAATTTACGCATTGCACAGTTTGTACAGCAAAAATTAAAATTAAGGGATGACCAGGTTCATAATAACATCCAGAAATTTGGTAACACCACAGCAGCCTCCGTACCTATTGCATTGTGCGAAGCATGGGAACAAGGGAAAATAAAAGAAGGCGACCTGGTTTGCCTGGCTGCATTTGGCAGCGGTTTTACATGGGCAGGGGCATTAATACGATGGTAATTATTTACCTGTACCATTTTTTATTATGTACGTTTACCAGACAAAATGATGAAGAGGAAATTTATTTATTTTATAAACCCCATTTCGGGTACCGGGGGCAAGGCCCTGTTGCCCGAGATCATTAAAAATAAAACCGCCGAAAAAAATATTCCTTTCGAAATACTGTCTACCAATGCAGCCGGAGATTATGCCTGGCTAAAAGAGAAAATAGCTTCTGAAAAAATTACAGATATTATTGTTTGCGGAGGCGATGGCACCGTAAATCAGATCGCCTATGGGGTAATGGGCACTGCAGTAAACATTGGTATCATACCCTTGGGCAGCGGCAATGGCCTTGCATTTGCAGCAAAGATCCCCAAAAGGATACACAAGGCTTTAGATGTTATTTTTACCGGTCATGCTGTTTTTATCGATAGCTTTTACATCAATAAAAAATTCAGCTCCATGCTTTGCGGCCTGGGCTTTGATGCTCAGGTAGCACATGACTTTGCCAAACAGTCAAAACGGGGACTGGCTACTTATGTAAAACAATCCATTAAAAATTTTATTACGGCAAAAACATATCCGTTTGAAATGATATTGAATGGACGATCAATATCTACAACTGCCTTCTTCATCAGCATTGCCAACAGCAACCAGTTTGGCAATAATTTTACCATTGCTCCGCAGGCCAGTCTGCATGATGGTTTGCTGGATATCGTGGTGGTTAATGAAATGAGTAAACTACGGATGGTATGGTCAATCTTAAAACAGATACGCAAGGGGCAGGTACGTGTGTATGAAGACAAAAAATATCACCGCAATGATATTCACTATTTTCAAACTA
>JBDSXS010000259.1:0-7742 GCA_039926045.1 Ferruginibacter sp. | reverse complement strand
TGGCTTTCTCCACAGCTTCAAAAGGCAGGGCCTTATTTACAATAATGGCCAGGTCCCTGTTTACCGCAGGGTATTTTGAAACATCCTTATGCTGAATATTTATTTTCCGGTTCAGTTTCAGTAACCTATCCCAGTTCAGGTTAGCATAAAAAACAGGTTGCTTAATATCAAAACGGTTCAGTTTGGAATGACTTACCATTCCTATTTCTGCAATAGATTTGTTTTTAATGGTGGCAAGCAAGCCGTTCTCTACAGCTGCATTTTTCGAGGGAGAATAAGCATCAACAGGTAATCCCAGCACCTGCATTATTTTTTCAAAAACTGCTTTTATAAAGTAAAAATCAGCTTTCTCTCCCTTGGTCTTCCAGCTATCGGTTGTTTTATTACCGGTAACATACATTGCCAGGTGATCATGCTCAATATATTCTCCCGCTCCATTAACGGCATAGGTTTTTCCAAATTCAAAAAACTTAAGGTCATTGTTTTTCCTGTTAAGGTTATAAGCAATGGAGGTTAAACCGGTTTCCATCATGGCCGGCCTCAGTATATTTAACTCTTCACTTAAGTTATTGATCATTTTTACAGTGCTTTGCAAAACATCTTCAGTGTAATAAGCCGAATTGGTTATTGAATTGGTGAATATTTCACGGAAACCTGAACCCGCCAGGTATTCAGCAACTTTTTCAGTGTATGCTGCTTCATGAGCCAGTGTTTCAACCGAAGGTGCGATGGTGATCATAGCCGGAATATCTACATTGTCGAGCCCATCAATACGCATGATCTCTTCTACGATGTCTGCAGGAATACTGATATCGGGCTTGCTGTAGGGTACTTTAAAACGCATTTCATCATCTCCTTCTTTCATCAACTCAAAACCAAGACTGTTTAAAATATTTTTAATGGTATCGCCATGATAATTTTTACCGCTCAGTTTTTTAAGGTAATGATATTTAAGGGCCACTTCCGTTTTTTCTTTTGGATTGGGATAAATATCAATGATATCACTGGCAATTTTGCCGCCGGCAATTTCTTTAATGAGTGAGGCCGCCCTTTTTAAAACATTCACCGTGTTGCTGATGTCCACGCCTTTTTCAAAACGGGTGGCAGCATCGGTACGAAGGCCATGCCGTAAAGATGTTTTACGGATAGTTGTTGGATCAAACCAGGCACTCTCCAAAAAAATATTTTTTGTTGATGGGGTCACACCGCTGTGCATACCACCATATACACCGCCTATACACATGGGCGCTTCTGCGTTACAGATCATCAGGTCTTCTGCAGATAGTTTTCTTTCCTTCTCATCCAGTGTAACAAAAGCTGTTGCTTCGGGTAAATTTTTAACGATCACTTTTTTCCCCGTTATGGCATCAGTATCAAAAGCATGCAGTGGCTGGCCGGTCTCGTGTAAAATAAAATTTGTGATGTCAACAATATTATTAATGGGCTTCAACCCTATGCTTTTTAATTTTTGTTGCAGCCAGTCGGGACTTTCTGCAATAGTTACACCTTCAATACTTACGGCGGAATAACGCTGGCAGGCATTGGTATTTTCAATGATCACTTTCATTTGTAAACCCTGGTTATCGGGTTTAAAATTATTTTTAAATGGAGATCTTACCGCAGTGTCTTTTTTATTGTGGTGCGATAAGTAAGCACAAACATCCCTGGCCACACCCAAATGGCTCATGGCATCAATGCGGTTTGGTGTAAGGCCAATTTCGAAAATATGATCCTCGGTAAGTTTAAAATATGCAGCAGCACTTGTACCTGTAGTTGCGTCTTTAGATAGTATCATAATACCAGCATGATTTTCACTCAAACCGATCTCGTCTTCAGCGCAGATCATTCCATAGCTTTCTACACCGCGTATTTTTGCTTTTTTCATGGTCAAAGGCTCGCCATTAGCCGGGTAAATAGTTGAGCCGACGGTGGCAACAATAACTTTTTGCCCTACTGCAACATTTGGCGCACCACAAACGATCTGTAAATTTTCTCCAGTACCGATATTTACTGTTGTAAGTTTTAATTTATCAGCATCAGGATGTTTTTCGCAGGTAATAACTTCACCTATAACCAGGCCCTGGAGACCACCTTTAACGGCTTCTTTTTTTTCAAGGCTTTCTACTTCCAACCCGATCGAGGTAAGTATCTTACTCAATTTTTCCGGTTCTATTATTTCAGGCAAATATTCACAAAGCCAGTTATAACTAATGATCATCTGGGTATTAAAATTTATTATTGATTGACAAAGATAGTTTTTTGGCTGCTAAGCAAAATAAAAGGCCGACCAAGAATCTAATGATAGATTTTTGATAATGCAAGCGGTCAAAAAAAAGAAGTAGTGTAAAAAAGAAAAATTCACATTGTTCAATTGTTAATAAACATAAAGAGAATGCCAATTTTATTGATTTTTTACTTGTGAATTGGCTGTGGGTAATTTATGAATAACCTGAATAAGCTATCTTTGTTGTGGAAAAGAGTGGGGACAACGCCTGCAAAAAACGTATAAGGTACGATGTGGATAAAAATCAATGTAAACTCATCATCCTTTTGCATCTACCTTAGCCGCCCAGCAAGCAATAACCCTTACAAGCATTAGAAATTTGAACATGGAACTTACTAACTTTAATAAAGACAAAAAGCTGCGCCGTAAAGCGCCACTCGACCTCGGAAACATGATGTATGGCAAAGTTCCGCCGCAGGCCAAGGAACTTGAAGAAGCAGTATTGGGGGCCATCATGCTTGAAAAAAGCGCATTTGATACCGTGGTGGAAATTTTAAAGCCCGAATGCTTTTATGTGGATGCCAACCAGCGCATTTATAAAGCCATGCAGGGTTTGGCCATTAAAAGCTTACCGATCGACCTGCTGACCGTTGTTGAGGAATTAAAATTCAGGGAAGAACTGGATGCCGTTGGCGGGCCTTATTACGTTACCAAATTGACCAACGCGGTTGTTTCATCTGCCAATATAGAGGCACACTCCAGGATCGTTTTACAAAAATTTATACAGCGTGAACTTATCCGCATCAGCGGGGAGATCATTGGGGATGCTTATGAAGACAGCACCGATGTTTTTGATATGCTTGATGAAGCAGAAAGCAAACTTTTTGAAATTACCAATAATCACCTGCGCAAAAATTTCGACAGCATTGATACGGTTTTGGTTAAAACCATTCAGCGTATTGAAGACATGCGCAACAGGCAGGAAGATATAACCGGGGTTCCTACAGGTTTTAAATCACTCGATAGAATTACTTATGGCTGGCAGTCAACCGATCTTATCGTGCTGGCAGCAAGGCCATCGGTTGGTAAAACGGCTTTTGCATTGAACCTGGCCAGGAGTGCAGCCCTGCATCCTACCAAACCAACAGCAGTTGGATTTTTTAGTTTGGAGATGAGCAGCTCTCAATTGGTACAAAGGATATTAAGTGCCGAAAGTGAGATATGGCTGGAGAAAATTGCCCGGGGTAAACTGGAAGAGCATGAGATGAAGCAATTGTATAAGAATGGTATTGAACGCTTATCAAAAGCGCCCATCTTTATTGATGACACAGCAGCACTGAATATTTTTGAACTAAGGGCAAAATGCCGCCGGTTAAAAAATAAGCACAATGTTGGACTGATCATCATCGACTATTTACAATTGATGAGTGGTGCAGGAGAGAACCGCAATGGCAACCGGGAGCAGGAGATCAGCCGCATATCAAGGGATCTTAAAGGCCTGGCAAAAGAATTGCAGGTGCCCATCATTGCTTTGTCACAGTTAAGCCGTGAGGTGGAGAAAAGAAAAGAAGGTGCAAAAATTCCGCAGCTTAGTGATCTGCGTGAGTCGGGTGCCATTGAGCAGGATGCGGATATGGTTATGTTCCTGTACCGCCCCGAATATTATGATATCACCAGTAATGAAATGGGTGAAAGCAATAAGGGAGAAACTTTTGTAAAGATCGCCAAGCACCGTAATGGTAGTTTGGATACCATAAAACTGAAAGCATTATTGCATATTCAAAAATTTATTGAAGAAGAGGGTGGTGGAGATTTTGCAAGTGGCCTGCCCGGGGGTAGCTGGAAACCGGTGAAGAGTGATGATGGTGACGGTGCAAAATTGTATATACAAAAAGGTAGCAAGATGAATGATGGAGAGTTTGATGAGGATGCACCGTTTTAGTGGCCGCACCCCAACCCCTCTCCAAAGGAGAGGGAACTGCAAGATAAAAGCGAAGAACAATTTTTACTTTTATAATAAATTATGTGGAATGAAGAATTAAATTTTATTTTTCATTCCTTTTTTATTTATGAACCTTCCCTTTTTTTATAAAGAAGATCTGGTTTCATCTAGTGCTGATGTAGTGTTGGATGAAGACAGCAGCAAGCATATTGTGCAGGTGCTGCGTATGCAAAATGGTGAACAACTGCAATTGACAAATGGTAAGGGATATATTTTTACGGCAGAAATAACAGACAATAACAGGAAAAGATGTACTGTTAAAGTTATAAACTCGGCCAACGAACAACGGCCAACGAACAACATTACAATTGCGATCTCATTAATTAAAAATACCAGCCGCTTTGAATGGTTCCTGGAAAAAGCAACCGAGATCGGCGTATCAGAGATCATCCCGCTTATTTGCAGTCGTACCGAAAAAACCGTTTTTAAGTTCGACAGGATGAAAAATATTTTGATAAGCGCTATGTTGCAATCTCAGCAAAGCTGGCTTCCTGTTTTACACCAACCAACAAAGTTTAATGCACTCATTACGGCATCCAACCATCAACAAAAATTTATTGCCCATTGTATGGATGATGCCAAAAGAAATTTAACTGATTTGAATAATGAGTCCCTGTCTTCTAAAATAATTTTAATTGGCCCCGAAGGTGATTTTATTCCCGAAGAAATTGATCTTGCCCTGAAACATCATTTTAGTGCTGTTAGCCTTGGTGAAACAAGATTAAGGACAGAGACCGCCGGTGTGGTAGCGTCAACATTATTAAGACTAGCCTGAAATTCATCAGTTACCTGACAAAATCACCTAATGGGATATTGTCTGATAATCTTTATCTCTGGCTTTTAAAAAAATTATGAAGTTCATTTTAAAATACCCCAATGGGGTATTGATTAAGGAGATAAATAGGTATACTTTCGATACACGATAACATCGATATAAGTTAAGATAATATCACATTACAAAATCTTAAAAATAAATAAATGAGGACAATCATTTTATTGTTGGAACGATTTTTTCCTGATCAGTGAATGTTATACGCAGGTACTGCCAACATCAGCTGACACGGCTGATTATTAAATTCTGCAAATGTATATCATCTTATCAGGCTATTAGATTGGCTTTTTAATTTCTCAAAGAACTATTTTAATACCTTAATCTTAAAATTTATATGAAAAAAAATATTATACTAAATGCTGTCGTCATTTTGATAAGTTCCCTGTTAACACAGGTAAAGGGACAAATCATTTTCTCCAACCAGCTGCCGGTAATTACCTCAAATATTAAAACCAGCTTTACTTCTGCCGAATATATCTATGGCAGCGTTGACCTCGGTGGCAAAACTATAAAAGAATATTTTAAAATACCTGATAGGAAATACAACGATGAACATTATTATTTATACTATTCATTAGAAATTAAGATAGGTGAGGCATGGCCCAAGACAAATTCCTGGAATCGCACATTAATAAAAGATGCCGATATTAATAAAACGGTGTTGCATTTCGATGTATTGCCTGCACCAGCAAAAGCAACGACAGTACTTTCGGGTGACCCAAAATTTAACTATGGTTTAGCTTCTGGGCCCCTTTATCAGATGGTGGGCCAACAAGTTTTTAAGGAGAACGGGACCTATTCCATTAAGGTCAGGATTTATTATAAGTCGCTTGATGCATATGGGAATGAAGAGCCACAAGGTAAATGGCCGCAATGTTCAGGTTCTTTTTCTTTTTCGTTCAATGAGGCGGATCTGACTGCTCTCCTGAAAAATAGTAAAGAAGCAGATGCCCTCGTTACCGAGAGTGCTTTCGTAATAGATAAGTTGCCGAAGGAGTTCTTCGGGTCAAAGACCAGTGATCCAAAAGTTACTGCTGCTAAGCTTGCTGCTATTTTAAAAAGGGATTTGCCCTCCCGCACCATACTAAAATTTGCGATTGGTGAAGGCAACGGTGTGCTATGGGGTATTGAAAAGAACGACCTCGGTATACCACGGTATCGTTATTTCATTCCACACATACATGTAGCCTATAAAATAAATGGCAAATGTTATGTAGGAACAGTAGAATTAATCGAAGATTATCAGGGTGGTGGAAGATATGGTCCGTTGAAAGTAGGACCTAGCTCTTCAAGTAATACAAATGAACCTTCCATCGATTGCGGGAAGGTAAAATGAATAAATTATATATAGATTAATGAATGGTGAACTGGATGTAACAGTTGCGCTTGCCGGTGCAACCATAAATGGCGCTGTCTCCGAAATCACCTTCCGATGATATGGAGAGCGGATCATCATTGCCTGGGCAAGGGTTTCAGCAGCAGGAATTATAAAGATCAGGTATTGCAACCTTACCGGACGTTGATCAACCCGGTGGGAATGAATTATTATATCAGCGTGGTGCAATGACCTCAATGCGCTAAGCCGCAGTGAAAAATTTTTCGTAACCTTTTGCCGTTATATCATTGTGGTGGTCCAATAATTATTTCACTTATTTTGCCTGGTCAGAAAAATATTCTTCATCCTCATCATCCTTTTCCAGTTGTGGTTCATTAAGCTGAACGACCCTGCGTCTTTTTGCCCGCTTCATCACGGTCATGTTTAATACTTCTACTAAAAATGAAAATGCCATACCAAAATAAACATAGTTCTTCAAATGCAGGTCGTGCGATCTTTCCGCATCCCAGCCTTCGATCACCAATGTTAAACCGATCATTACCAGGAAAGAAAGGGCAAGCATTTTCAATGACGGATGCTTGTGAATGAATGCTGATATTTTTGGACTGAACATAAACATAATGAACATGGCAATTACAACAGCAGCGATCATGATCTCCACATGATCGGCCGTACCGCCAGCGGTAATAATGCTGTCGAAAGAAAATACAATATCTATCAGCATGATCTGGGTAACTGCTTTTCCTAAACTAAGTTTGGGCTTATTGGTACCCCGCAGGCTTTCATCTTCTCCTTCCAGCTTATGATGTATTTCCCTTACCGTTTTATAAATAAGAAATAAACCACCGGCAAGCATCACCAGGCTGGCCAGGTCAAAACCTTTTCCAAATAAAGAGAATACCGGTTTACCTTTTTGCGACAGTAACCAACCCAATCCCATCAGCAATAAACTACGGGAAATAATACCGGTGATCATCCAGATACGCCTCGCCTGTTTTTCTTTTGAATTTGGCAACCGGTTAATGATGATGCTTACGAAGATCACATTGTCAATACCCAATACCACTTCTAATAATACCAGTACAAAAAAACTGATGATGCTCTCCGATGTAAATAAATAACCCATGCTTAATTTTCTATTGAATATTTAAGATTTAATATTTTCTAATACTTTACAAATGCTTTTTACTATGCCCGGCCCTTCATAAATAAATCCTGTCCATACCTGCACCAAAGATGCCCCCGCATCAATTTTTTCTTTTGCATCTGTTCCTGTAAAAATACCTCCACTTGCAATAACCGGTATTTGTCCGTTTGTTCTTTGATGAATATATTTTACAATTTCCGT
>JBDSXS010000258.1:0-8007 GCA_039926045.1 Ferruginibacter sp. | reverse complement strand
TTTTTGTGTCAAAACTTTCTCTTGCTTTTTTGGTAATATCTTCTTCTACATTTGTAGTTGCACTTGCAAAAAAGTCAACTGCGGTTGATGGAATTTCCAGAAGAAAAACCTGTGTCTTGTCGCCAATCTTATAAATGTCTAAAACTTTAAAAAAAGCATCAGGTGATAAAACTACGTGCCCAAACCGGGCACTGGCCGGGTCAGATGCGGGTAGATCTTTTGCATTTGCCGAAGCAATTAGATAACGGAAGTTAGTTGCAAGTCCGCCACCTTTATACGACATATCTGTAAAACCTCTTTCGGTCAGAATTTGCCCAACCTGGTATTTTTCAATTAAATTTTCAGCAAGTGTTGTGTCTCTATAGAAAAGTGTCAAACCCGAAAATGTTTGATTGAAAATTTCTTCTATTTGCTTGGTATCCATAATTATAATGTTAGAATTTTAAAGTTTTACAATGATGGCCAAAGATGAGCATTTTTATTATACTATTTTTACAATAACTTTATTCAAATGAAAAAAATTGTTGCCGCTTTCTTGGGGATATGTATTTTACTTTCTTTACAAAGCTGTAACCCGCATTTGCAAAAAAATGGGGTGCCGGCTGTTTTTACAGATCTACCCGATTCTGATGAGCACTACCTGTATATCAAAAATTATTTCATGCTTTCTGAGCAACGAAAAGTAGAAGAATGGTACAGTACTTATTTAAATAAATGCACACTGTTTTATAAAATTGAAAACCCTACTAAGGATTCTATCCTCAATCTTATTAAAAGTTACTGGCTAACATCCGATGAACAAAAGCATGAGATACGATCCATACAATGGCGCCCATTTAAAAACGGGACAGAAGTGCTTGTAACGATGAATTACGCTTACCGCATTATTGCCGAAAACCGGCTGAAACAAATTCCCAAATTAAAATTGCAGATGATTCTTAACCGGCGCAATAAAGTAATAAGTATAAAGGAAGTGAGCAGGGGTTGAAAGTGATCCACCTGCTTTGCCCTTTCATTTAGTGGTATTGAGTTGGGGTTTCCATCCAGTTCATATAGGTTTATTACCATTGAAATAAAAATGCGAACTATTGTTAATTATCCGTAATAGTTTCGGGGCTAATCGTATAGCCAATGCGAAATATCATTTTAACCCTTGTTTTAGTGTTTTGTGTTACCTGTATTTTTGCCCAGGAACAGGATAAGCGAAGTATCCGCATTACCGTAGCGAATGAACAGAAAAGTTCACTTGCCGGTTCCACAGTCTATTTACTGACCCCCGATTCCCTAGTCATACATTCAGGTGCTGCGGGCACCACCGGCATTTTCGAATTCAAGGATCTCCAACCAGGTAAATACCTGGTTAAGTGTAGCCAGACAGGATATCATGATGGATACAGTCCGATGATCGACCTCGTGAATAAAAGGGGCTCTGATAATATCATCACACTAAGATCCAGGAGCAGCCTGCTGAATGAAGTAACGGTCGTTTCGAAAAAGCCGGCCATCCAGTTCCTTCCTGATAAAACAGTAATAAACCCCGAAGCCACTATTTCAAATGCAGGGGCCTCGGTTATGGATGTAATAGAAAAATCGCCGGGTATAACGGTGAATAAGGATGGTTCCATCATCATGAAAGGTAAACCTTCAGTAACGGTTTTGATCGATGGCAAGCCCACCCAGCTAAGCGGTACAGACCTGCAGGCTTATCTTTCGGGAATCCCATCTTCACAGGTAGATGTGGTGGAACTGATTGAAAACCCCGGGGCCAAATATGATGCAGCGGGTAATGCCGGTATCATCAACATTAAAATGAAAGCCAACAAGCTGAAGGGTTTCAATGGCTCCATGAATTTAAGCCTGGGACAAGGGATCTATACCAAAACAGGCAATTCGCTTAACCTGAATTACCGGAATGGAAAAGTAAACTGGTTCCTCAACTATGGCGTGCGTGCCAGCCACGAAAAGATGGAGATCTGGACACTAAGGAAATATGTCAATACCAAAAACGAGGATTCGGTTTTACTCGAACAACCCAATTCCAATAAGAGTTCCCAGGTAGGACAAAATATTAAAACGGGCTTCGATCTCTTTCTAAACAAAAACACAACATTCGGCCTGGTATTTACCGGGGGCATCTTCAACCGGGGATCCAGGATGTATAGCGAGATTAACTGGATGGATCCTCAACACAATATCGACTCTTCTATCAACACCTGGGGCGGGAACAACCGGAAGTTCAAAAGAGGGGGCGTGAATGTGAATGGGAGGTTCAAGTTGAATGAGAGCAGCGAACTGGCAGTTGATCTTGACTATGTAAATTTTACGATCAATGGCGATCAGCAATACCAAACCCAGTTAGTGGCCCCGGGTAGCGATCTTGAAGTTACAAAAGGAAATACGCCTTCTAAGCTCCAGATCTTTACGGCAAAAGCAGATTACAGCAAACGGTATAAAAAATTCATGCTGGAAACCGGTTTGAAATCAGCGATCAACAAAACAGATAACCTTGCCGATTATTATTTTGCCTTCAACACCGATCCCTGGCAACAAGATCTGCGCCGCAGCAACCATTTTTTATACAATGAGATCATTAGCGCTGCTTATGCAAGTGTTGATGCAGAGAAAGGCAAATGGCATTGGCAGGCCGGGCTTCGTTATGAATTTACTTCCTACAAAGCCCACCAGCTGGGTAATGCTGTTGTAAGGGATTCTGCTTTCAAAAAAAATTACGGAAGCATATTCCCCACTGCGTTCGTCTCTTACCAGGCCGACAGTAATAACACGATCACCATTCGGGCAGGAAAGCGGATAGACAGGCCCCAGTTCCAGCACCTGAATCCTTTCCAGACGATCTTGAATAAATATACTTACGAATCGGGGAATCCATTCATTAAGCCGCAATACACCTGGAATTTTTCAGTAGCCCACACGTATAAGCAAAAGCTTACTACAGAAGTTTCTTATAGTTATCTCAAGGATTATTTTTCGCAGATATTCATCATTGACTCCAGCAGCAATAATGTAAATAATAACATCATCATTTATACACGGGGGAATGTTGGCTCTTTTCAAAACTTCGGCATTACAGAAACTTTTCAGACTCCTGTCACTAAATGGTGGAGCCTCACAGCAGTAGCAGTATACAATCATAAAGTAATAAAAGGTATAGTATGGGCCCCTTTTACAGCGAGGGTGAACCAGCTTAACATCAGCATCAATAACCAGTTCCAGCTTAAAAAAGGATGGAGCTTTGAACTGAGTGGCTATTATCAAACGAAAAGCCAGATAGACCTGCAGGAATGGCTGGAGCCACAGGGCGAACTGAATATTGGTGTTGGCAAACAAATATTGAAGAAGAAAGGAACATTGCGACTGAGCATCCGTGATCTCACCTGGTTCCAAAACTATTCCGGCTATTCCACTTTTGAGAATTCGTATGAGCCTTTTACCATAAAATGGGATACTAGGGTTGTGCGGCTGAGTTTTAGCTGGCGCTTTGGAAAAACGATGAAGGCGGTTAACAGGTCGGAAGGCGGCGCTTCAGACGAGATCAACAGGGTTGGTGGAAATTAACGCTTATCAAGGTGTCTGGCCACTAATAAAGTCTTTAATACTATTAGCGTATTTATAACTCAGCAATCTTTAAAATTTTTAGAGGGTTCATAGTGGCCTGACACCTATCAGAGAATTCATATGAGCCTTTTACCATAAAATGGGATACGAGGGTTGTGCGGCTGAGCTTTAGCTGGCGCTTTGGAAAAACGATGAAGGCGGTTAACCGATCAGAAGGCGGCGCTTCAGACGAGATCAACAGGGTTGGGGGGAATTAAAACGATTTGGTGATTTGATGATTTGGTGATTTGAAAATTGCTTCTTGTTACCGCCGTCTGGTCTCCCGACCAACGGCGATATAAATTGAACTGTTTTTGAATTCTTTATTTATGAAGTATGCAGCCCGTTGGTCAAAGACCAGACGGGGGCAAGCTCCCTACGGCGGCAAAAGAATTGGGGGTCTAATTATTCTCACTGAAAAATTCTATCCTTACCCAGCATATCATTAATATTTTCAACGTGCTTAGTTTGCGTCTCCCAGTTTTCGCCATTTTCTACAGCTTCACTTAATACTCTAACAACTTCTGTTGGGTTGTTATAATGTGCGGGATCATTCTGATTGATAATTGTGTTTATGGCCTCAGAGATTCTTTCTGATTTTACCACAAATGTTCCCTTCGGAACGAAATTTATTTCTTTAAGAACACAGTCTCCGAAGAAAACCACCACTGAAAAAATAGGAATCTTATCTTCGGTAAGCAGTTTTCTGAGATCCTGTACATGTTTTGTATTTTGAAGTATTGGATTGTAAAATCTATACTTGGTTTTACCATACGCCAATACTTGAACCCATTGAGGCTTATACCCAGTCCCAAAAATCCAACCTTTATAATTCTTTACCTCAAATACGATAAGACCAACATTCGTGACAACAACCAAATCAATTTGAGTATAATTACCATTAGATTTTTTAAGATACAGATCATGGAAGATTTTATCTGCTGGTATCCCGGATTTTAAAAGTTTGTAAACCAAATCTCTTTCTGTCCTAGTTCCTCGGTTATTTTTCGTAGCAGATTCCAATAATTTGTTCGCCTGCTGATTTCTAAATAGAATGAGCCCTAAACCGAGGATAACTACGCATATTATAAGCTCAATGAAAATATTTGATTGAACATGCAAATTAAAATTAGAATCAGTTGTATCAGATATGTTTCTGCTGTAGTTTAAGTATTTTGAGTGGGCATACCCAGTCTTTTCAAAATATTTGATTTGATACCAATCACTATTTTTATCAAGAATTTCAACCTCATCACCTCTTTGCAATGTAAAGGCAACTGAGTATTTAGTCCCTCCGCCAGTCCTCACATTTAAGTCTGCTGTTGCTGTATAAAACTCAGTTGCATTCAAGATTACTGGAAATCCTAGGAACAGAGTCGATAATATAATTAGCTTGCATCTCATTAGTTGTAGAAACTCTTATGAGTACTAATATAATCAGCATTTTTGAAAGTTAATAATAAAGGGTTAAACTGGGCTCTTCACCGTTGGTCATAAGACCAGACGGCGGCGTATGCTGGTGTGAAAGTTGGCTTGCGCATGAACAGGAACATCTACGGCGGCAAAGAACACCAACGGCGGCGAAGAGAATTCCTATGAGCCTTTTACCATAAAATGGGATACGAGGGTTGTGCGGCTGAGTTTTAGCTGGCGCTTTGGAAAAACGATGAAGGTGGTTAACAGATCGGAAGGCGGCGCTTCAGACGAGATCAACAGGGTTGGTGGAAATTAATTGATGTACTTAAGATGAAGTATATCTGTTGTTTTTTTCATTTCGTCCGCTAACCGCTTTCCCCGGACGTTTGATGAAAATATTAAATTCAGGAACGTTTCAGTTGATCTAATGACGGATTGATAGCAATTAGTTGCCTCTTTTAAGGTATTATATTGAGTATGCTTCCATGGATAATTCACTTTTGAATACAGGTATGCTTCATCAGAAAATTCACCGTGTGTTGCTTTAGGTACTTCAATGAGAATTTTATCAGCCCACGAAAGACTTTTGAAAAAATCAGCACTGACATTTGCAGCTAGTTTTTCGTGTCCTCTATACATACTTAAAACAGGGAAATCCTGTCTTGACCTGGTTTCTTTTTGAGATAATGCTGCCCATTCTTTAAACATGAAAGAACCGTCCAATCCAACAAGTGCTTTTATTCTCTTGTCCTGTTGGCTAAGCCACAATTGAACGATACCGCCAATACTGAATCCGGCAGCTGCAATTTTATCTGTATCAACATTAGGTAATGTTACAGCATGATCTAAAGCAAACTTAAGATCCATTACCTGTGTGATAACCCTGTCTTCAGTTACTTTAAAATCATAAATGGTAGTCCCTGTGCCCAATTGAGGCACAGTAACGACGACATAACCGTGGCTTGCAAGATACTCTGCCATGAGTGCATTATCGGGGGATCGTGAAAACCATCCGGAGCAAAGCAAAAGCAAAGGATATTTACCCTGTTCTTCCTTTGCATTATAAACAGCATTTGTGTTTAGGTCTAATAGTGAGTTTATGATCGCCTGGTTTTTATCAAACATGCCGTTATATGACCACATATCGTAATCATTCATTAGTTCATTCAGCTTTCCATAATATTTATCCGGGGCTGTGGGATCAATGTAATTTTTGAACTTCATTAATGCTTTGCCTTCCGTCTCTGCCGGGTACCAAATAGCAATTCTTATGGGCCGGAACATTGCTTTTTGTTTATCCAGGGAATCAAAAGGAGATGGCACCCATTCCCTGGTCTTATCTAACAGGTAAACATATTTAAACCCGATGCTGTGCTTTCCAAATTCCAGTTGAGTACCCTGGGAAAAACATTTTGTTGTGGTAACTATCGAAACCGTGATCAGTCCCCAAATGATTACAAAGTATTTTTTTTTTATTGCTTTTAAAGTTACAGGACAGGCCCCGGATGTTTCATACCATTCATCAAAAATGATACTTTCGGAATTTTACATGCGGTATGATATATGAAGCACTTGCTGTGCGGACTGGGGTCTTGATAGCGGGGCCCTGTGTGCTGGCATGAGACCCGGGCGAGTATCGATTTTTCAGCAACGTCTCCGGAAGGGACGTTGCGTACTACGAAGACGCAACGTCCTCGGCCATGCTCCTATCTAATTGAGAGACGTTGCTGGGAAAGAATTCTAATAATTTCTGGGATTCCGTTTAGTATGCCTGACTCTGATTATACGGATTTCGTTTCTCACCAAACGATAAGAAAGCCGGTAACGGTGTAATTCAAATGCCCAGAAACTCCCATCATTGTTTAATTAGTATTTATCAGGGGGATATTTTTCAGGATATGCTGTAAGAACTAATATTTGTGAGAGTATTTCGTCTTTAACTTTTTCTGCATTCTGCAAAGAGTCTTCCTGGATATATTCAATAGCTTTTATTAACTGGTTTAAAGCGAGTCTGTTCCACTTAATAATTAATTGCATATTTTATTTTTTGCTGAAATATTTTACCACATCTTCATGCATGATAAAATCACCGGCTTCTATTTCGGCATCGGCATTTTCAAGTTCTGCTGTATAGGCTTCAAGTGAGGGTGCTTTGTATGTTGCAGGTTTGCTTAAAAAATCTTTCAGCAGTTTTATGAACGACTTTTTTTCCTGCTCATTTAAGCGGGTAAAATAACTGTTTAATTCCTGTTCCAGTATGTCGGCCATAATAAATATTTTAAGCATTAAAGGTATAAAATAAATATTTTACTTATTACTACAATTCTTACCTGGCAAGAGAAATTATTCACATAAAATAGTGTCAAAATCTATGTGAAGTTGAGTCGAGCCATTTTGATCAACAGTAATCCATTTATAGTTCTTTAGTACATAAGCATTACCTCCATCGAGTTTCACCCATTCATCAATTCCTTTAGCACCATATTTTAAATCATCTTTTGTAGAAAGTCCCATTGGAGCAACATAAGTTCTGTTCTTTACTAGATACTTGCATTTGTTTGTTTTTATTAGCTCCTCTGCTTGTGCTTGAGAAATGAACTTTGATTTTGTTAAAGTAGGTAATTTGTTATTTACTTCAATCGGAGACATTGAAGTTGCACAAGAAGTTAGAAATAGAATTACTCCAATAAGATTTAGTTTAATCATCGTAGTCAATTTTATAAGTTTACCCATGTGAAATATAAAGTTAAAAAGATCAATGTAACTTTCTTAAGTATTTTTATGCCGGTGGTGATAACACCAGCCGGCGGCAAGACAACAGGTCTGCGACCGGGATGAACAATGCAAATGTTCAATCAGAATTTACCTCTTCCATCTGTATAGTAATCAATTCCGCTGCTGTAAACATAATCCTGCTACCGTCGTCTGCCTGTCCCGATTATTTCGGGAGTCCCGACCAACGACGATTTAAATTGAAGT
>JBDSXS010000257.1:0-10563 GCA_039926045.1 Ferruginibacter sp. | reverse complement strand
CCCTCCAGGATGTTCAGGTTTGCTGCCTTCATTTTTTCAATGATATCCGAAGGGTAGGCTTCGCCCTCTTTTATGATAGAGAGGATGCAAAACTCGAGAACTCCCTTACGCATCTGGCTGGCTGTGTTATCAATGTTCATGGCTGCAATTTTTTAACCCCGGCCCATCCCTCTCCTGCAGGAAAGTTGAAAGCGAAGGTCATTTCAGAAAATAATTTATTCATGGCTATACTTTTTTGAGATCGGGGTCAGGTTTTGGTTTGGGGATCTTTTCCGGTTGTTGCCCTTATTTTATACCTAAACTCTCAATCTCTACACAAAGATAATGGTATTTTAGTACTATGCAACACATAATACCATATTTTTTATAGTAGTGGGTTGTAGATAGGAGTCGTTATTCTCTGAAATGCTTACCTGTATTGAATATTACAGAATAAAATTGTTTTTGAAGAATGAGTCGGATTTGATAAGCGGCAGATATTGGTTATAAAAGGAATGGGTTTACAGGTTTTAGTCCCGAATGATGTTTTCCTGGAGTAGTCTACACTCATTCCAATATATTAATCTTTTGCTGTTAATTTTTCTGTAATATGAATTTAGCAAGTAACATTGGTCTCTATATTGTTTGTATCTTATATAAGGAGGAATAATTATGAAATACATTTTTTACCCAATTCTCAGCTTGTTTATCCTGCTAAGTTGTAAAACAAGCAAAAATTATTTATCACGAACTGATAGTGATAAAACCCTTTTTGATGCTATCAAGACATTAAAAAAACACAGTACTGATACCGGAGCCTTAAATGCCCTGCCTATTTTATACAGTACAGCACAACAAAGAAATTTACGCTTAATAAATAGTTACAGCAGTTCTAATGAACCGGCCCGCTGGGATAAGATCATGGACAGCTACAATACCCTACAGGAAATGCATGATGCCATTCTGGAAAACGATGCCGCCAGCCGGGTAGTTACACCGGTTAATTACCAGTCAACCATATATGATCTTAAGCAACAGGCTGCTGCAGATTATTATGCAGCGGGAATTGCTCTGTTACATAAGCCGGGGCGTGAGGACGCAAAAAGCTCTTACAACTATTTTAAAAAAGCAGATAAGTGGGTACCCGGTTACCAGGATTCCAAAGTAAAAATGGACGAAGCTTATCAAAATGCCATTGTAAATGTGGTGATCAAACCGGTACAGGATAATTCTTATTTCTTTAATACCGGCTGGGGTAATTATGGATATAATTACAGTAATGAATATTTTCAGCAAACACTGGTGAGAGAACTCGGCGGATTAAACAGCAGCCGATACCCTGCCCGCTTTTATACAGACTGGGAAGCCAGGCGTGATAATGTACAGCCCGATTGGGAAGTTAATCTCACACTCAGGAATATGGATATACCAAGGCCGCAAACTTACAGCTACAGCCGCTATGCAAGCCAGCAAATTGAAGGAGGCAGGGATACAAGCGGCAAAATAATTTACAAAACAGTATATGCTACCCTTACTATTGCAAAGCAATCATTTACTGCCCGGGCCGACATGGAAATAAATATTACTGATGTTTACACGCACAAAAATATTATCTATCAAACTTTAAGTGAAAATTACAGGTGGGAGGAAGAACACGCAACTTATACCGGTGACAGCCGTGCACTGAGTTCCAGCGACTGGTCATTAATTAATAACAGTTATTACAATGAACCCCGCAGGGAGGATGTATTAAATGAACTTTACCGGCAATTATATCCGCAGGTAAAAAATAAGATCAGTTATGCGGTTGATTGGTAGGAGGCCTCCCCAGGCCCCTCCAGAGGAGGGGTTTTAAAGAGTATGAAAACTTTAATGGCTTTCACATACAAAATGAGGGCTGTTTTATTTATAATTATCTCTTTTCTATTTCAGCTTATCCCAAAATCTTACTTAGATAAA
The DNA here is from genome assembly GCA_039926045.1 of Ferruginibacter sp. GTDB lineage: Bacteria > Bacteroidota > Bacteroidia > Chitinophagales > Chitinophagaceae > Ferruginibacter. Next base: position 8,625 of record JBDSXS010000257.1, on the reverse strand, counting down.
ATCCGGGAATTATTAGAAATACATTTTCTTATCTCATTTCCTCCTTTTCTCTTTCAACTCTTTGTGAAAAATTTCCTTAGATAAATATCCTATATATCAGCCAGCTCATCAAATACGCCAGCCCCGTCATATAAACCAATTGGATCATCGGCCATTTCCAGCTACGGGTTTCTCTTTTTACAACTGCTAAAGTACTCATACACTGCATCGCCAGTACATAAAATATCAGCAACGATAAACCGGTAGCCAGGTTATATACCTTAGTGCCATCGGACCTTACAGCAGCACCCATTTTTTCCCGGAGTGTACTGTTGTTGCTATCTGCATCTTCGCCAACACTGTATAAGGTAGCCATGGTGCCCACAAAAACCTCCCGGGCAGCAAAAGATGTTATTAATGCAATGCCGATCTTCCAGTCATAGCCCAGTGGACGAATGACGGGCTCGATCGCTTTACCCAGCGTGCCCGCAAAAGAACTTTGCAGTAGTTCTGTTTTGCGTTGTTTATTCAATTCATCGGCCCGTTGTGGATTCGTTTTTATCAGCTGTTCATACTTAGCTGTAACGCCGCTCATTTTTTCTTTTGGCCCATACGTACTCAATACCCATAACAACAAGCTGATCATCATGATCACTTTACCAGCGTCAAACACAAATATCTTTGCCTTTTCTATCATGGTTGTCAACGCATTCTTCCACCTGGGTGCACGGTAGGTTGGTAATTCCAAAATGAAAAAACTACGCTCTGTACTTTTAATGAACCATTTCATTACCCAGGAAACGATCAAGGCCATTACAGTGCCCAATAGATAAAGTGCCATCATCACCAGTCCCTGTAAACTTAAAAAACCAAAATATAATTTAGATGGAATGACCAGTGCAATTAAAATAGTGTACACCGGAAGCCTGGCACTGCAACTCATCAGTGGTGTTATCATGATAGTGAGCAGCCGTTCTTTTTTATTCTCAATATTCCTGGCACTCATGATGGCAGGTACCGCACAGGCAAAGCCGCTGATCATAGGCATTACACTCTTACCGTTCAATCCCACTTTACGCATCAGTTTATCACTTAAAAAACTGATGCGTGCCATATAGCCGGTATCTTCCAAAATGGTTATCAAACCAAACAGGATCATGATCTGCGGAATAAAAATAACAATCCCGCTGAGCCCCGCAACTACCCCATTGATCAGCAGGTCGCTCCACCAGGTAACAGGTAAATTATTGCCGAGCATGCCGCCAAACTCACTAAACACCCATTCTATACCATCCATGGGATATTTAGCTACCCAAAAAATGCTTTGAAAGAGCAGGAACAAAACCGCCATTAAAATGATATAGCCCCAGCGGCGGTGCAGCAAAATATCATCAAGCCTTTCATTGAACATGGCTTTTTGCAGCGGATCTGCTTCCACAACCGTTTGCTGCATGATGTGTTTGATATGGCCATAGCGTTGCATGATCTCTTCGGCCTGTGTCTTGGTGGGATTAAATTTATTGTCAACTTCAATTTGCTCGATCGTTTCATGCATGGCATTTTCAAGCGAAAAATGTTCGTGGTTGATCAAGTAATGAATGGCAGTATAATCACTTACCGATGGATAATGAACTTTTACCTGCTCAATAGCATTTGCTGCGAATGCTTTATTATCAATAAAATCCCGTACCGGTTGCTGGTATAAATTTTCTGCAGACTGTTCAATTACTTTTTTTAATTGTTCAAGCCCTTTATTTTTTCTTGGGTTGATAGGTACAATGGGCACCCCCAATTCTCTTTCAAGTCCTAAAATATCGATCTGCGTGCCCTTTCGCTTGGCAAGGTCCATCATGGTAAGTGCCACCACCACAGGGATATTGAGGTCAATGATCTGCGAGCAGAATAAAAGATTACGCTTTAAATTACTGGCATCGGCAACCAATAAAACCATATCGGGCTTTATCACCTTGTCCTGGTTCAATAAGACTTTATAGGCCACCCACTCATCGCTTCGTTTTGGATATAAACTGTAGGAGCCCGGCAGGTCAATGATCGTAGCCGAAATATCAGCCGAGATCCTGCTATGGCCCATTTTTTTGTCAACGGTTACCCCTGGAAAATTACCTACCTGCTGGTTTAAGCCGGTTAAATAATTGAAGAGGGAACTTTTTCCGCTGTTGGGATTGCCTACTAATGCTATGTTTATCTTTTTTGCCAATGTTGAATGCAAAAATAACTGTTAACCGGGGTACACAGTTACGAATTAAGAAAGATGAAGTGCCCATGCGGGAATATTAAATTATGCAATTGTTGCTAACTTTTACATTCTGTTTACATATAAACTCATGCACAAGGCTACCTTTGTAGCTCTTTACTAAACACAAGTACATGAAACGTTTTCTCTGGTTGGTCTTACTTATCTCAACCATTACTTCAGCTCAAAAAAACAAAAAAGCACAAATAAAAGCTGATAAAGCCGTTGTAACCGCACTTCAAACGCATATTGGTTTTTTGGCCGATGATAAACTGGAAGGAAGAAGAACTGGAACTGCCGGTGAAAAACTGGCTTATGAATACATAACCAACCAATTTGTTGAAGCAGGTTTATTACCAAAAGGAGAAAATGGAACCTATATTCAGAATTTTGAAGTTGCTGAAGGAAAACAATTAGATCCTTCTACACAGGTTTCAATTAACGGAGATAAACTGGTATTGGACAAAGACTATTTCCCTTTCACTTTCTCCCCCAATGCAAAAACAGAAACTTCGGGTGCCATGGCTTTACCGGAAGCGGATGCTGCCTGGTTCTGGGACCTGAAAGAAATACTGGAAGAAAATAAAACCAATCCGCATTTTGACCTTGAGGAGGCCATCATCAAAAAGATAAACAATGTGGCATCAAAAGGCGCATCCATGCTGTTGATCTTTAACAGCTCGGCTATAAAGGATGAATTAAAATTTGATCCGAGATCAAAAACTGAAAAGGTAAAGATCCCTGTGTTTTACATCAACAATGAAACGAAGAATAAATATTTTAAAAGTGAGACCGCGTCTGCAGAAATAAAACTTGAGATCTCTATCAGCGACAAAAAAAGAACCGGGCACAATGTGATCGGTTATGTAGATAACGGTGCAGTCAATACCATTATACTTGGGGCGCACTATGATCATTTGGGTTATGGAGAAGACCATAATTCTTTATTTACCGGTAGTACCCCGCAAATACACAATGGGGCTGATGATAATGCCAGTGGCACGGCTGCATTAATTGAACTCAGTAAGCAGTTAAAAAGATCGAAACTTAAAAATTATAATTTTCTCTTTATTTCTTTCTCCGGTGAAGAGCTGGGATTGTATGGCAGTAAATATTATACCGAACACCCAACTATTGATCTTGCCAAAACCAACTATATGATCAATATGGATATGGTAGGCAGGCTTAACGACAGCACTCATGGCTTAACTATTGGTGGCTATGGTACATCGCCAGTTTGGGGACAAAATCTTGCAACAAAAGAAAAATACCTGAAAATAAATTTTGACAGCAGCGGCACCGGACCCAGCGACCATACTTCTTTTTACAGGAAAGATATTCCTGTTCTGTTTTTCTTTACCGGTTCGCACAGCGATTACCATAAACCAACTGATGATGCCAATAAAATTAACTACACAGGAGAGTTGATCCTGTTAAAATATATTTATGGCGTTATTGAAAAAACAAATAAACAGGGAAAGCTGGCTTTTACCAAAACCAGGGAAACGCAGTCTCAGGGCAGAAGAAGTTTTAGTGTAAGCCTGGGCATCATGCCCGATTATACTTTTTCCGGTACAGGCGTTAGAGCTGATGGTATAAGTGAAGGAAAGACAGCTGAAAAAGCCGGTATTAAAACAGGTGATGTGATCGTACAGATCGGCGATCATAAAATTCCGGATGTGCAGGGTTATATGCAGGTCCTGGGTAAATTTAAAAAAGGCGATGCTACTAAAGTTACCGTAAAGCGTGGCGCCGAAGAGATCGTGTTTGACATTGTGTTTTAATATTCCTATCTTTTACTAAATGGCAACCAGTCAAAAACTAAAAATTGATAATGAAGAGCTGGCAGAAGAGTTCTTTGAAGACTCCCTGCTACTTGGCATTGTTGCGCCAATTAAAGGTTATCAATTCAGCTGGCAACTAAATCAATTACTGGGCCTGGATTTCAGGGTTAATAATGATATTGAGATACAACTTAAGAAAAAACAACGCACTTATTTTTTCAGTATTTATGAATATGCTGTTCCATCTATTACGTTAACACATTATTTATACAACAACCAACACGACGGTGAATATTTACTACCGGAATTCAAACACCTTGATTTTTTGTGGCTGATAAAAGGTGACCCTATTGAGCCGGAAGACTTAAAGATTTTGATACAATCCATTAAAACATTACCCGGCGTTCAATTGGTTACCGAAATGACCAATGAGAAAATAAAACACAAACAGCATCTTATCTTTTAACGTCATTGCGAAGTCGTTTTTGACGAAGTCATAAAAACGACTGAAGTAATCTCAAACTACGATGCAATTTTTTAACAATAAAAAACCTTTCACTATGTGGCCCGAAATTGATAATAAACTTTACCAGGAATTTATTTTTCCTGATTTTTCAAAAGCCTTTTCTTTCATGACCCGGGTGGCCATGGCCGCTGAAAAGATGGACCACCATCCTACCTGGAAGAACACCTACAACAAAGTAGAGATATGGTTAAGCACACATGATGCAGGAGATATTGTAACAGAGAAGGACCGTAAACTCGCAGCTATCATTGATAAGCTTACCGGCTAGTTTTTCTCAAATAATTGACCAGGGCAAATATTGAAACCACGGTCCAGGTAGCTTCTAAAATAACAAAGGGAATATAATTGATCAGCCAGGATGCAAGACAGGCAAGTCCTGCACCAACGATATTCATCATAATATAAGGCAGGCTGTTGGAAGATATTTTTTTAAGCAGGTTGAGCAAAAAGGCCAGCAACAAGATCGCAACACCGGTAAATCCAATCCAGTCGTTTAAGGTTAATCCCATGCTGCGTAATAATTATTTTGTTTTTATTTCTTTCAATACAATATTAAAGCCGTTTTGCATCCGCAGGATGATGGGCATTTTAGCTGAATTATAAAAACTGAAGAGCGCTCCTTCTGCAACAGGATGGCCTTCTCCATTAAGTTCCTGTGCGATCTTTTCTTCAACGGTTTCTTTTTCTCCATTGACAATTATTTTCAGTTCGCTTTCCTGATCAGCATTCGTTACTCCCATTTTTTTAAGTTCTTCATTGGTATTCATCTTCATCATTACATTCATAGTACCCTTGGTAAGACCGGTAAAAGTGTTTTTGCTGATCCATACGCTCATCGTATTATCATCCAGCGTTTTTAGACCTGGAGAAAAATAATTATACATCGTGTTAGCGGAGATCATGGCCGACGCTGTATGAGTTATGCTTCCGCTGTTACCTGCACGGTCCGTCATTTCCCAGTCAAATACCAGTGCAGGGTTGAGTGTTTTTATGGTAACCATAAAATCGTATTTCATCCCGTTTGCCTCAACCGCATAGATCAGTTTGGTTCCGGGTTTTATTAAACCTTGAAAATTAACCTGTGCAAAAGAAAAGATGCCCTGCATCAATAAGGCGGAGAGGAAGATCATTTTTTTCATACAAAATATTTAAAGTAAAAGTATCGTATTCCGGGTAACATAAAATACCCGTCAGCAGGTATTTTATTGTTTTACAAAAACAATTTTGTCGGTAAGCTGCTGCATTTTACCAATGGGTTCGGCAAAATTTTCCAGCCCGTTTTCTTTCAATAAATGTTTTACAGCCTCAACGGCATTTTTATCTACGGCAATCAACAAACCCCCATTGGTTTGCGGATCGGGTAATAAATTAAATGCTTCCATTACATTAACTCCCTTTTCAAAAGCGGTCTTTGTGCTGTAGCTGTTCCAGTTGCGGTATGTAGCATCGGGTACAATGCGTTGCGTTAAGTATTCTCTTACACCATCGGCAACCGGCAGCAATGAATAATTTATTTCAGCAGAACAATTGCTGCCTTCAGCCATTTCAATCAAATGGCCAAGCAACCCAAAGCCTGTAATATCTGTCATGGCAGTTACGCCTTCGATCCTCCCGAGCGCTTCACCTATTTTATTCAGCTGGATCATCTGGTTTATCATAACCGCTACATGCTCATCTTTTATTAATCCTTTTTTTTGCGCAGTTGATAAAACACCAACACCTAAAGGCTTGGTAATAAAGATCAGATCCCCGGCTTTGGCTGTATTGTTTTTTTTCAGGTTTTTTATATCCACCAGTCCGCTAACAGCCAATCCAAAAATGGGTTCGGCAGAATCAATGCTGTGCCCGCCCGCCAATGGTATACCGGCTTCTTCACAAATTTTACGGCTTCCATCCAAAACTTTTTGTGCAAGTTCGGCCGGCAGTTTTTCAACCGGCCATCCTAAAATAGCAATGGCCAAAATGGGTTTGCCGCCCATGGCATATACATCACTGATGGCATTGGCACTGGCTATGCGGCCAAAATCAAATGCATCATCAACAATCGGCATAAAAAAATCGGTGGTGGAAATTAAGGCCATACCATTTCCAAGGTCATAAACTGCTGCATCATCTTTGCTGCTGTTGCCAACCAATAATTTACTGTCGGCAGGAATGCAAATATTTGTTTTTAAAATCTCATCAAGCACTTTGGGTGCTATCTTACAACCACAACCGGCGCCACGGGAAAACTGTGTTAACCTAGCCTCCCCTTCGAACTTCGTTCCTTCCCTATCGGGAACCTCCAAAGAAGGGGCTTTAGGACTCTGCGAATTCAATGAGTTATCTTCCATTCGATCTTTTTGTTTTTTAAATCTGCGAAATCATCTTTCAATCATTTCAATCAGCGTTCTTTTCGTCTGAACACGATCGCTGCATTCTTTTTCAGATCACCGCTGAACCTTATTTCATATCGCTCTTTACCATCGTACACAATTAATAAACCGGTGTTGGGTGCCAGCGTTCCCAGGTTTTCAGCATACATTACTATCTGGATACTATCCTTGATATCCTTCGTGTAAATTGTTTTTCTCACGGCATTGGTACTTAACCCTGCCTTTGCTACGATCACTTCTCCATTCATTAATATACTGACTGTATCGCCATCCACTTCCCCGTTATCATATAAAGTAAGCACCAAACTATCGGATGTGTAATTTACGGACTGGATCGTTTCAATGATCCTGTTATTAATATCGGCAGCGGCTTTGGGTATTGAATTTGTTTTTGCAGGTTCGATCCTTATTTCTTTTGCTTTACTAACCTGTATGGGCCTTTCAACCGTATCAATTTTTACAGTCATCTTGCTTTCAGGAGTATTTTTTACAACTATGGTTCCCTTCTCCTGTATAATATTTTCTTTTGCCTGCGGCTTCGTTTGTATAACATCAGTTAAAGCCTTCAGTTTTTCTTCCTGCACAAAAGAAAGGTCATCCGCTAATCCCAGTTCCTCCAAATGTGGTATCAATGCCGACTGTTTAAAATTAGATTTTCTTTGAACATTAATACTTCCGGTGAGCGAATGATAAACTTTTGTTCTCCTGGTAGAGAAAGGGCCGCTGAGGGTCATGACCCCCTCCGTTATTGCCAGTGTAAGCACATCCAGTTGCTTTACTCCTTTATTGGGTTCAACGGGATAATTATTGGCGATCAGTTCCAGGTCTTCAACAATTATTTTTCCATCCTGCCGGCTGATCTTAACTTTTTTAACGCCATGGTATTCTTTATCGTCTACAATAAAATAGGTATGGGTAAAGCCGCTCAATTTTCCTTTTTTTTCGCTGATGGCAATTTCGTATTTCAGGAACTGGCCGGTAGTATCATTATACATGGTGCCCTTCCAAAGCCCGGTAACATCAGTATCTGTTACTGATTGTGCAAATGACTGCATGGAGAAAAAAAGAGCACAGCAAAAAATTATTAAGCGCTTACAATATTGCATGATAATAGTTTTTGGATATTGGTCCCTGTATCAACGCCTGTACCGGGTATTTTATTTAACAATGATGAAATATTTTCGCGGTTATACAGGCCTTTATAATACCATTTATCGTAATAGCTGAGTAAAATGCGGAAACATTCCCTGTAATTGTTCTCTTCTAAAAATGTAAGGGCATTTTTGGTCTCCAGTCCCCCCAGGCGTTTTTGGATACGCAAAATGGAATCCTGTAAAGTCTCCTTTTTTTGTTTGCCATAATCCTCGGTGATATAATCCAGTCTTTCTTCAAAGGGAATATCCATAAAAAAAACAGGAGATTTACGCATCGTATACCAAAGCGGCATAGGTATTTGCAGGTTGCCGATGCGTTGGCTTTCATCTTCAATATAAATGGCCGTTGCTCGTTGTTCGTTAACGGATGAAAACGGCTCAACAACGTGCAACGAACAACAAGCAACGAACAACGCTTCCCCCAGCATATTCTCAAACATTTCCTGCGTGGGCTGTGGCTTATCTGGTATAGAACCAAAGGCTGATCCTTTATGATTAGCGAGATCCTCCAGGTCAACTATTATTTTTTGTTGTTGTTTTAATTCGTGCAGCA
>JBDSXS010000256.1:0-38062 GCA_039926045.1 Ferruginibacter sp. | reverse complement strand
TTTTATAGGCGGTGCTGCAACTGCTGAAAGCAGCCACAGATAAAGCTACAAGTAAAGTTTTTGATTGCATGGCGATTTGTTTAAAGCATTTAAAATTGAAGTTACTACTTTTGTGCAGTTTAGAAGTACTTTGTAGAACTGCCCGGCCTTTATCAACAGACAATAAAGTTAAACTGTTCGCTGTTAAAGGAGTGCTAAAAGAAAGTGTTGGTCCGACGCCCTCGTTTGGCCAATAAAAAAGAAGAAAAAAAATGACCGGGCGAGGGCGCCGGGCCAAAATAAAAAATACATGAGTAAAGAATTAACATCAAGAGCAGAAGATTATTCCAAATGGTACAACGAACTTGTTATCAAAGGCGGACTGGCGGATCATTCGGCCGTAAAGGGTTGTATGGTCATCAAACCCTATGGCTTTGCATTGTGGGAAAATATGCGTGATCAACTGGATAAAATGTTTAAAGAGACAGGCCATGTCAATGCATACTTTCCTTTGTTCATTCCAAAAAGTTTTTTGAGTAAAGAAGCTGCACACGTGGAAGGCTTTGCCAAAGAATGCGCCGTGGTAACACATTACCGCTTAATGAACGATCCAAACGGAAAAGGGATTATTGTAGATCCCGATGCAAAACTGGAAGAAGAACTGATCATTCGCCCAACATCCGAAACAATTATCTGGAACACTTACAAAGACTGGATACAATCATATCGGGACCTTCCTTTACTGATCAATCAGTGGGCAAACGTTGTGCGTTGGGAAATGCGTACCCGTTTGTTTCTACGCACTGCCGAATTTCTTTGGCAGGAGGGACATACGGCTCATGCAACAAAGGAAGAAGCCATTGAAGAAACAGAGCGCATGTTGGATGTGTACGCCGATTTTGTGGAAACCTATATGGCGGTGCCGGTGATCAAAGGCGTGAAAACTGAAACTGAACGTTTTGCAGGAGCGGTTGATACCTATTGTATTGAAGCTTTAATGCAGGATGGAAAAGCATTACAGGCAGGCACTTCACATTTCCTCGGACAAAATTTTGCCAAGGCATTTGAGGTTCAGTTCCTGACAAAAGAAAATAAACAGGAATATGTGTGGGCAACATCATGGGGTGTGTCTACCAGGTTGATAGGGGCTTTGATCATGGCGCATAGTGATGACCAGGGTTTGATACTGCCGCCAAAAATTGCACCGTTCCAGGTGGTGATCGTACCCATTTATAAGGGAGAAGATAGTAAACAGCCGATTGATGCCAAAGCATTCGAGATCATTACTTCATTAAAAGCATTGGGCATACGGGTTAAATATGATAACAATGATAACAGCCGTCCCGGCTGGAAGTTTGCAGAGTATGAACTGAAAGGTGTGCCCGTAAGAATTGCTATGGGTTTACGTGATATGGAAAATAATGTAGTGGAAGTTGCCCGCCGCGATACCAAAGAAAAGAACAGCATGCCTATGGAAGGGCTTGCAGATCATATTGTAAAACTGCTGGAAGAGATCCAACAGAACATGTACAATAAAGCGCTTGCTTTCCGCAATGAAAAAACAACCAATGCAGATAGCTGGGATGATTTTGTGAAATTACTGGATGAAAAAGGTGGGTTCATTGCTGCACATTGGGATGGCACTGCTGAAACGGAAGAGAAAATAAAAGACCAAACCAAAGCTACCATTCGCTGTATTCCCCTGAATAATAAGCAGGAGGATGGTATATGTATCCTGACCGGTAAACCAAGTGTGCAAAGGGTTTTGTTTGCAAGGGCGTATTAGGATGGTTAATCGGTTAATCCGTATATCCGTTAATTTGTATAGCAGTTTACTGAATTTAAGGGCTACATAAACTTGTTGCAGCTTTTCCTAAACCACAATAAAAGAGCTTGAATAATTATATGCCCCACGGATTAACTAATTAACCAACTAACGGATTAACGTTTTAACGGATTAACGTGTATATATTAAATATCATCAACTGGCTTGAAGCTCACCAGCTCCCCTGTATGTTCAAAGCCTTAACGCATGTTGATTGCCCGGGTTGCGGCATTCAAAGGAGTTTTATCTTATTAATGAAAGGCGATGTGCAGAATAGCCTGTTAACATATCCTGCATTGATACCCATCATCTTACTAACAGCATTTTTGATCGTACACCTGGTGATCAAGATCAGGAACGGGACTTCCATTTTAAAATTTGCGTACTTTTTTTGTGCAGGTATAATCCTGGTAAGTTATATTTACAAACTAGTAGTTACCAAAACTGTATAAAATGAACGGGGAAAACAGGGATTATTTAAGCGGGAATAATATGAATTCCAATGCGTCTCCATTGCCCAATGCCACCGCTACACTTGTATTGGGAATTTTATCTATTGTGGTTTGTTTCATTTGCGGCATCGTGGCACTTGCGATATCCAATAAAGACGTAGCCCTGTATAAGGCTAACCCGGAATTGTATACCGAAGCCTCTTACAACAATATCAAAGCCGGCCGTATTTGTGCGATCATAGGAATTGCATTGCAGGTGATCGGCCTCATCTTCTATATTGCAATTATTGCCTTTGCTTTTTCGCATATGGATAATATGAGATAATTAATTTACCAAACTAAACTCAACATTATGACCGATCCACAATTTAACACATCAGGCAACCAGCCTCAAAATTTACCCAACGCAACTGCAACACTGGTACTGGGGATCTTATCCATTGTTGTTTGTTTTATCTGCGGCATTATTGCCCTGGTTATTTCAAACAAGGATACCGCTATGTATAAAGCCAATCCGGCGCAGTACACACTGGCATCATACAATAATATCAAGGCGGGACGTATTTGCGCCATCATAGGCCTTTGCCTGCAGGTAGTTGGCCTGATCTTTTATATCGCATTTTTTGCTGTGTTCTTTTCAAATATGGATAAGTTCCAATAGCAGGCATCCTGCAGATCGTGAAATCCAACCTGGTTCTTACAGGTTCTGCAGCCCGTTATTTGTATTATCTTTTAACCAAAACAACTGATTATGGAATCAAATCAAAATCTTTTAAGCACCGAGTTACAGATTGATTCAATAGCTCATGCACACCTTTCGGAAACCGCAAAGTGGGCTAATTTTTTAAGCATTGTGGGTTTTGTATTAAGCGGCATCCTTGTCATAGTCGCCCTGTTCATGGGCACCATACTGGGCAAGTTGATGAATAATAGTTACGGAAGCAGCGGAGCATCATTTGTTGGCGCCGGTTTTATTACGATCATATACCTGATCATTGCGGCGTTGTATTTTTTTATGTCGTTATTCTTATACCGCTTTGCATCCAAAATGAAAGTAGCCTTATATGCAGGCGACCAGGAAAATTTAAATAATTCTTTCTTGAATTTAAAGAACCTGTACAAACTGATGGGGATCTTAACGATCGTATACCTCAGCTTTATGGCCCTGGCTTTAATACTGGGAATAGCAGGGGCAGCTATGCGTTAAGCGCTCAAATTTTTCAGATCTTTATAGCCACCGGAAGGTGGTTTTTTTTATTCCTTTGTGGCCAGGTAATTATAATCTGCCAGCAGTTTTTCCAAAAACTGGTCAACATGCATGTCGGAATTAATGTTCAATACTTCTTTGATCTTCATCGATACCCGGTTGCACATATCATAGTTATTCCTTTTGCCGGCCTGTGTTAGTACGCTTTTTATGGTATTGATATCGCGGTCACTCAGCCGCATCACTTCGGGAAACTTCACTTTATAATCTGTTTTATCGATCTGCATAAAAACAGTGTCGGCAAGCGTTAAGGCCGACCTGGTATTTACTACTACCGTACCTGCAGCCATATCGCCAAGGCGCTGGCTTTTGTTTGAAACAGAAATGATGATCACCACTGCAATCCCAAACAAACCGGTTATAAAACTATATACCAGTACATTATCATTTGAAAAAGCGATATAGCCGAATAAGAAAGGCCATTCAAAGAACTTAGTGATCCATCGTAATAAGAATTGCCCAAATGTGGGTTCTCCGCCTTCAAGGCTGATGACCCTTATAGACATTATTTTCTTACCCGGGGTTTGCCCGTTAAACCATAGCTCCGTAAGTAAAGAGTAAAGCAGCAGGGGGACAGATACGATCAAAATATCCAGGCCCATATTTTCATCCCAATCCAATAAGAGGTCATTGTACAGCACATATTTCATACTGTACAGGTAAAGCAGCATCACTCCAAAGTCGATAAGATAAGCAAGCAGCCGTTTATGAAACTCTGCGATCTCAAACTCCAGGTCAATATTAAATGCGGTACTTATTTGAATGATGGCCATTATCGATGCAAATTACTGATTGCCTGTCAACAGAAAGTTAAAAACATGGATTTTTTTATGAATAAAAAAATCGTGAATTTACAGACGTAAATAATAACCCGAAATTTGTTGATATGAGGGAAGCGATGTTTATTAAGAAGAATGCTGAAAAATGGAATACCTACCAGCATTCGCCAACCGACAACCCTGATGAAACCGCTGAACGTTTTGTTAATTTGATCGATGACCTTAGTTATGCCAAAACCTTTTATCCAAAAAGTAAAGTAACACGCTGGGTAAATGGAATTGCAGCTGGTATCTACCAAAGTATTTACCAGAATAAAAAAGAGAAATACAGCCGTGTATTCCAGTTCTGGAAATTTGAATTGCCCCTGCTTTTTAAAAGGTACCACCGTATTTTTTTATTTACCACCCTTCTTTTTGTATTGTTTGTTGCCATTGGTTTTTTTTCGTCCAAAAGCAATCCCGAATTCGTGAGGGGCGTAATGGGAGATGCGTATGTTGACATGACAGAAGACAATATAGACAAGGGTGATCCTTTTGGTGTGTATAAGGATGGCAACCCGTTCTCTATGTTTGTAATGATCGCATACAATAATATTTATGTTGCCTTCCGGGCATTCATAGGAGGTTTTACGTTGGGCCTGTTTACTATGCTGATCATGTGGACCAATGGCATCATGCTGGGTTCTTTCCAGTATATGTTTTTTGCAAAGGGGCTGGGTATAAAATCAATACTGGTGATCTGGATCCATGGTACGCTCGAGATATCGGCCATTGTAATAGCCGCTACTGCAGGGTTTATCCTGGCATCAGGCATTTTATTTCCGGGCACCTATTCCAGGGTGGTCTCTTTTAAAAGAAATGCAAAAGATGCAGCCAAAGTTTTAATATGCCTGGTGCCTATATTTATCATGGCATCATTTTTTGAAAGTTATGTTACTCATTTAATGAGCCGCACCTACGATAAGGCCAACAACACCGGCCTGCCGGTTTGGGCAAGTGTTGCCATTTTATCTGCATCATCCCTGTTCATCATCTGGTACTTTGTTATCCTCCCTATCCGCTTACACAAGAAAGGTTATTATATTCAACCCGATGGGATCATCAACAGGTTGAAAAAGGGTGATGCATAAAATTATTTACATATCGCTTTTGCTGATCAGTTTTTTACCTGCTGCCCAGGCACAGAAGAAATTTGTTTACGAGGATACGGCTTTATTGCAAAAGGAGGAACAGGTAACTGCGCCTGGTGAAGATGTGAAAGTTGTGGAAAATACAACAGCCGACAATGCAGAAGAAAACATAGATACCAGCCTGTACAAAAATAATTTGAACCTGCCTTATGATTCGATCAGGAACTGGAAGAATTCAAAGGAATATGCATACACCAAATATTTAGACAGCCTTTTAAAGAACGAAAAGAAAGCAGAACTCAGGCAAACACCAAGGCCACCAGGGTCGGGACTATTCAACAGCCTATTGAACTCTTCATTCGTAAGTGTATTATTATGGACCCTCGCTATTGGATTTGTGCTCTTCATTATTTACCGTTTGTTTTTGGCTGATGGGGCTTTCCGCCGCAGGTCAAAAACTAAAAATATGGAGGCAGAAGTGGAGGAAGAACTGATAACCGGGGAAAGTAATTTTGATGCAATGATCCGGCAGTCACTGCAAAACGGCAATTACAGGCAGGCTGTCCGTTACCAGTATTTACGCACACTGCATTTGTTGGCCGGTAAGAATTTTGTTCAGCTGGCACCGGATAAAACCAACTATCAATATGTGCGTGAGATCACAAACCGAAGCCATCAAAATGATTTTGCTGCGCTCACTTTAAATTATGAGTATGTGTGGTACGGCGAATTTAACATTGAGAAAGACACCTATCAAAAAATAGAAACCAATTTCACCAGTTTAAATCAAAGATTATAAAATAGTAATTGAAGTATAAGTTCACATATATCTTTTTATTGTTAGCGGTGACCATTTCACTGAGTGCCTGCTTTAATGGCGGCGAGCCTAAAATGCCATCCCTGGTGGAGACCTATTCAAAAAAAGATAAAAAACCTTTTGGTGCTGATATTGCCTACCGCCAGCTGGAAGCTATGTATGAAGCCAATGTGATCAGGGACAAAAAACAGGGATTTAAAAATACCTGGCAAAACATCAGCGATACGGGAGCCCTGTATATATGCATAGCGCAAAAATTATTTGTAAACGATGAAGAAGCCGATGCCATGATGGAATATGTGTATGCAGGCAACAGCCTGTTTATTTCGGCGGGGGTAATTGATGATATTTTACTGGATAAGATCGGCTGTAATGTCATATCCGGCGACCCGATGATCGAAAAGGCGATCGGTTTTATGAAAAATACAGCTGTCAGCTCTGTTAGTAAGCCAGGTGCTACATTTGCCTATTATTATTATCCCTTCCAGAATTATTTTATAGATATTGACAGCAGTAATACCCGGGTGTTGGGCTATAACGACCTTAATAAACCCAATTCGATCGTTCATTTTTATGGTAAAGGGAAACTGTACCTGCAATGCGAGCCACGTGCGTTCAGTAATTATTTCCTGCTTAAAGAAAACAACTACGAATATTTAAAGAATACAGTTGCTTTTACACAACCCGAGCCTGAACATGTGTATTGGGATGATTATTACAACAAACTGCGTAACCGGAAAAATTCAGATAAGGGGTTTTCTACTTTCAGTGAGATCATGAAACATCCGCCATTGGTATATGCATTCTGGATAGCAGTGATCTTAATGTTGCTATATATCCTGTTCAACGGAAAAAGATTGCAGCGTGTTATACAGCAGATCAAGCCTAATGAAAATACCACGGTGACATTTACCGAAACCATTGGCCGTTTATACCTGCAGAAAAAAGACAATAAAAATATTGCCGACAAGATGATTACTTATTTTAATGAGTACATTCGCAATACCTATTTTTTAAATACAAATCATGTGAATGTCGATTTTATTGCAGTGCTGGGCCGCAAAAGTGGGGTTGATAAAGACAAGGTTGATACACTGTACCGTACCATTGTTGCCACACAGAACAGTGATGTGGTAAACGATTACCAATTACTTTCCTTACACGAACAAATACAAAATTTTTATAAAAATAGAAACTGATGGAAGAAAACTTATTTGAACAACGCATTGACCTAAGCGGCTTAAACAGATCCGTTTTTGATATTAAAAATGAGATCGCTCAGGTCATCATCGGGCAGTATAAAATGGTTGATCTTTTACTGATCGGCCTTTTATGCGACGGGCATATTTTAATTGAAGGTGTACCCGGTGTGGCAAAAACATTAACTGCCAAACTGATGGCAAAGATCATTGATGTTGACTTTTCCCGCCTGCAGTTCACGCCCGATCTTATGCCCAGTGATGTGGTTGGTACATCGGTTTTCAATCCAAGGGAAGGTGAATTCAAATTCAAGTCGGGGCCCGTTTTCAGCAACGTGGTTTTAATTGATGAGATCAACAGGGCGCCGGCAAAAACACAGGCGGCTTTGTTTGAAGTGATGGAAGAGCGCCAGGTTACCATTGATGGTATAACGCACCAGATGAGTTTCCCGTTCATTGTGCTGGCAACACAGAACCCCATTGAGCAGGAAGGTACCTATCGTTTGCCCGAGGCACAGCTAGATCGTTTTCTTTTTAAGATCGAAGTTGATTATCCAACACTCACCGAAGAGATCACTATCTTAAATAAACAGCAGGGTAAAACACAAAATGAAATGCTGGAAGGGGTTAGAAAATTATTATCACCTGTAGATATTCAACATTACCGCACCCTGGTACAATCCATCATCATTGAACCCAAACTGGTTGAGTTCATTGCCAGGATCGTACATGAGACCAGGAATAACCCGGCATTATACCTTGGTGCATCGCCAAGGGCTTCATTGGCCATACTGCGTTCGGCAAAAGCAAATGCTGCCATTAAAGGAAGGGACTTTGTTACTCCTGAAGACATTGTTGAAATGGCCCCGCACGTGTTAAGGCACCGGATCATTTTAACACCGGAAAAAGAAATGGAAGGTATTACAGCAGATGACCTGATCGAATCTATTTTAAAAGTGATCGAAGTACCACGATAAATGAAGGCCATTAAAAAATATATCGGCGACCTGTATCTTACCGGAAGATTTTATACCCTTGTGATCTTTTGTATTATTTTATTCATCAGTTCCTTTTACAAGGAAGATATCATTGGTATTTTTGCAGTTGCAAAAGCCGCATTGCTGATCCTGCTGATACTTTGCATTATAGACTATCTTTTCCTTTTTGTACTGGGTAAAGCGCCCACAGCCAAAAGAATTACGGCTGACCGTTTCAGTAACGGCGATGAAAATAAAGTGGAGTTAATGATAAAGAACAATATGCAGTTCAAGGTGAAGATGGATATCATTGATGAGCTGCCGGTGCAGTTTCAAAAAAGAGACTGGAAATTATCCCATCGTTTCAATGCCCGGGAGCAAAAAAGCATCCTCTATAAACTCCGCCCGGTCACCCGGGGCGAATACCATTTTGGCCGCATCATTATTTATGTAAGGTCTTTATTGGGCCTGGTAATGCGCCGCCATAATATTGAAGCCGAAGAAGTGGTACCGGTATATCCCTCTTTCCTGCAGATGCGTAAGTATGAACTGTTATCGCAAACGACCATACAGGCAGAGCACGGCAATAAGCGGATGCGCAAGATAGGGCACAGCATGGAGTTTGAGCAGATCAAGGAATATGTGCGTGGCGATGATGTGCGCAGTGTGAACTGGAAAGCAACTGCCCGGAAGGGATCGTTGATGGTGAATAATTATACCGATGAAAAAAGCCAGCAGGTATATTGTATCATTGATAAGGGGCGGTTGATGAAAATGCCTTTTGGCGGGTTGACCTTGTTGGATTATGCCATTAACAGTACTTTGGTTTTGGCCAATGTTTGTTTGCAAAAACAGGACAAGATAGGGCTGATGACCTTTGCCAATAAAATGGGTTCGCTGCTGGCTGCCGACCGTAAACCCATACAGCGTGAAAATATCTTACAGTTATTATACAACCAGGACACTGCTTTTTTGGAAAGTGACTATGAAATGCTGTACATGCAGATACGCAACCGCATCAAGAACCGCAGCCTCATTGTACTGTACACCAACTTCGAATCTTTATCCGGTTTAAACCGCCAGCTGAATTACCTGCGTTCCATAGCCAAGCATCATTTGCTGTTGGTTGTATTTTTTGAGAATACCGAATTGCACCAGCTTTCTCACCTGGATGCGCAGAATGTAGAAGAAGTGTATATTAAAACCATTGCCGAAAAATTTGAGTTTGAAAAAAGGCTTATTGTAAAGGAATTAAAGAAGCATGGTATCCTTTCTATTTTAACTCCGCCTGAAAAACTGACCATTAATGCGGTGAATAAATATTTGGAGTTGAAGGCGAGGCAGGCGATATAAACTTCCGGTGAGTCACCCCATAAGGGTGGCTCACCACAAAAAGAGATCATAAAAAGCATGGCTGTGTGATCCGGATTTTTTATTACCGGGTTAGCCACCCTGTTGGGGCTGACTCACCCTATCAAAAGGAAGCATGGAATTTGCTCCACCTGAAAAATTGACGATCAAGCGGTTAATAAATATTTAGAGTTGAAGGTGAGGCAGATGATATAGAGTTGGTTTATTTCATTTTGTAGTTAACCTGCTACGGCTCACATTTTTCCTTTTTTATTTTCAATTAACTTTTTAGCATTTAATGGGCTTATTATTTTTTTGCCAGATTTAGCTTCAATAGCTTTTCTGGTGTTGCCGGCAATGGTGCCGCCCTGCTTTGCAATTATTTTACTTTCTATAAAATCTTTTGGCTTTTTTTCTTTACTTATTTCAGTAGTAGTGGCTTCGGCAAGCATATTCAAAACCAATTCCAGGTTGGTCATGTTATCTCTGAGGTTTTCTTTCTTCAGGCTTTTATGTTGCTTGTATTGCTTTACTGTTTTACCGCTCCATGCCTGGGTAATAATATCGGTTAAAGAAGCAAACTCCTGTCCTTTCTTTACGCCCCGGTTTTCCCACTCATCAGTCAGTTCTTTTCTTACCTCTATACTTTTTAGCCGTTGGTTTATCCATTCTTTGCTGTAGCCCAGGTTAATATAATTTTCCATCGCCCGGTCAATAGATCTTTCCGGATCCTGGCTTTCTTCCACTCTTTCATAACCTGTTTTTGCCAGCCATTCTTTAAATGGTTCTGCTTTGGGAGAGGGGATAGATTGAATTAGGCGGAAAAGTTGTTCGGTATCTGCCACATCGGTTTCTCGTAATTTGCCGTCTTCAGCTACTAATTTCAACCGGTTACAATTTGTAACCGTTTCATTTCCTTCTTTCCGTAAGCGGTTTTTTAGCACTTTCCAATAGTTTCTCGCTGCCTGGAAATTTTGCTGGTCAGTAAGAATTGCTATCACATCTACAATGGAGAAATACCATTTCTCCTCCTCCGCATCCCACTGGCTGCGTATTTTTTTGCTTTCAAAGAGTTTGATATTTGCCATTGGCTTTAATTTCTATAATCTTCTTTACGTGATACTTTCAAATATTTTCCATTATAAAAAAATCAAGATCAGGTAGACTTTGGAAGTCAATATTTTTTAGGGTCTTTTATCATATTATAAAGTTACCAAAAAAGGGTGGCTCACCGCAAAAAGAGATAATAAAAAGCATGGCTGTATGATCCGGATTTTTTATTACCGGGTTAGCCACCCTGTTGGGGGTGACTCACCCTATCAAAAAGAAGCATGGAATCCTTTCTATTCTTGCTCCACCTGAAAAATTGACGATCAATGCGGTTAATAAATATTTAGAGTTGAAGGTGAGGTAGGCGATTTAAACCTTTTATTTTTAGAACCACATGGTTCGTGGTGACACGAACCATTTATTATTGGTATCGGTTGTGGATTGAAACGAGGATTATAAATATTTGATCTCCCTGATAGTAACTGTTTTTGTATTTCTTTGACGACCAATATTAACTCCGGTTCTCTTAGTTTCTGCAACCCGTTTTATCCAATCGCCTTGCTTATTATATTCATAAGTATAGGAAACGATATGGTAGGGCACTTTTTCTGTTAGCTTAGTTAAGTTGCCTTTATTATCATATTCAAATTCTTGTTGTGAAAATGGCTTCCTGTCTACCTTTTCTACTGTTTGACGTATGAGCAGGTTATTTGAATTATAATAGTACTTAAACTTTAGGTAATAACCTGATGTGGATTCCTGCACTTTGTAAACCAGGTTACCTCCATCTGAATAAGAAAATGTGAAATTTTGAGTCTCATTATACCTTTCAGACCTTAAATACGTATAATTATTTGAATCTTTCATAATAGACTTACCGATTTGCTGACTAATTATCTGTCCTTTATTGTCTATAACTGTTTCTTTTAACTTAAAATACAGGCTGTCATATTCTATGACAGTTTTATTTACTTTTCCATTATTATTATTTGAAGTGCTTTTCTCAATTAAAACCCCCCGTGTATCGTACTTAAAAACTTCGCTAATATAAACTTTGCCTGATGTAAGGTAATTGGTAGTTGAATTTATATTGCCGTCTGTTTGGAAAAGATAAAGACAATTATCCTTTGTACTGTCTATTTTACTGAGTATCGGTTTTCCTTCAAGATCGCCAAGATAGCTGATCTCCCTGATCGACTGTACCTTTCCTTTCAAATTCATTTTCTGAATAACAGTTCTGAAATCAGCCCGTTGTGCTAAAGATAAAGTGTAAAAGAGAAATGTGGCTGTAATGATAAGATAGTGTTTCATCTCCTTTGAATTTTTGGAACTTTTAACAATAGCGCACATAAATATACAAACACAACCATTTATAATTTAGGTTTGTATAAATTAATAGCAAGCCATTGGCACGTAAAGCAACATACAGGGAAAGATATACTAACAAATTGATCCAGGCCGGGGAGGAGCCGGTAAAGAAAGAACGTTTGGCCAGGATACCCATTGATCCTGCCATTCAGCAGCCTTATGCAGAGGGAAAAGTTATTTTAGTAAACAAACCCCTCCACTGGACCTCCTTTGATGTAGTGCGTAAACTACGTAGCTTAATTCAAATTAAAAAGATAGGGCATGCCGGCACACTTGATCCGCTGGCAACAGGTTTATTAATTGTCTGCACGGGTAAGTTCACCAAAAAGATAAACGAGTACATGGCCCAGGAAAAGGAATATACCGGCAGCATTACACTCGGTGCTGTTACACCCACCTATGACCTGGAGAGCGAACCCGAACAGCAAAAAGACTTTTCATTTATTACTAAAGAAATGTTGCAAGCAGCAACCGAAAAATTTGTGGGAGATATTCAGCAACTGCCACCCATGTTCTCTGCCATAAAAAAAGATGGTGTTGCTTTGTATGAACTGGCCAGGAGGGGAGAGGAAGTAGAATTAAAACCACGTAACATAAATATCAAATCATTTGAAATCACTGAAGTCGCTTTACCTGTTGTTCATTTTAAAGTGATCTGTTCTACCGGCACGTACATTCGTAGCCTTGCCAATGATTATGGCGCAACATTGGGTTGTGGTGGTTACCTCAGCAGCTTATGCCGCACACGTATTGGGGAGTTTAAGAATGAAGATGCGGTTGGGATGGAGGAGTTTGAGAAAAAGTTACAGGTTAATAGTTAAACGTTAATAGGAGAGCATGTGGTAGCAGGCTACATCCAAATAACAATTAACCAATAACGGATAACAGCTAGAACGGATAACTTATCCCTATCGTCAGATTATAATTCTCGTAACGCCATTTTTTATAGCGGTTATCATTATAAGTTTTACCGGGGTCCAATGGATCAGGTAATTTTTTTCCTCTCCTGAATAAATTATTAAAAGTAATATCGGGGATCTGCCAACCGTCATTTGCACTTACATCAGGTTTTTTGAAACGGAAGCCAAGGTCAAAGCGCACAACAAAATAATTAAAGTCGAGCCTGAAACCCGTACCTGCAGCAACACCCAGCTGCTTATATAAATTCCTGAACTGGAACTGTGTACTGTCGATACCGCCGCCGGGTTTCGAATTCCTGAAATTCCAGACATTGCCTATATCAATAAATAATGCCCCCTTAAGTACTAAGGAATTGGGAATGATCTGGGCGATGTTATACCGGTATTCAATATTTGTTTCCAGTTGAATATCGCCGGTACGGTCATTGAATGTATTGGATCCATAGGGTGTTAGTGGTTGCGCCCCCCTGCCAATACCACGTACGGGCCAGCCACGCATACTGTTGCTTCCACCACCAAAATATTGTTTGAAGAACGGGAGCGTAGTATCTTTTTTAGAGGGAATACCAACACCGGCAAATATCCTGTACACAAAAGCAGATTTAGGCCGGCTGACTGAGTAAGTATATTCAGCGTCTGCTTTTACAAACTGCTTCATGTATTTTTTAAAAAAACCAAACCTGCCCCAGATCATACCCGACTCTTCCAGGTTAACCTTAAAACTATGTTGCCTGTTGCTGTTCCTGGGATTTAATTTATTGAACCTGTATCCTATACTGGCACCGGCGATCAGTGCAGAATTAAAGGAGTATCGTAAGAACGGGTTATCTGCCAGTGTTTTTTTAAAGCTGTCTGTTTCGTTATACAACCGGGCAAATTCAAAATTTATGGGTTTAAAAATCCATTGATGATTCTTCCGGGTGGTACCGTTATACCCGATCCCCAAATTAAAGGACTGCAAATTGAATAAATTGATGCGGTTGATATAAGATATCCTGGCATTGGAAAAAGTTTCTGTGGATATAAAACGCTTATCTCTATTGATGTTTACAAAAGGAAAAATAAACCTTGGGAAAATAATATTGTTGGTATAGCTGATCTCGTTGGAATTGATCAGGCTCCTGGTGTTATTACTGTCGGGCCTGAAATTAAATTCAACACCTGCCAACAATGAGTTGGTCATTTTTATGCCTTCTTTCCGGATGTTACGGTTGATAAAGGAAATGTTGCCTGATAAGCCCAGCAGGTTGCCGGCATTGGCTGCCGTTACACTGTTGGTGTTGCTTGAAGCAGAATAACTGGCTTCGATCGATGCTTCATAACCATATTGCTTGCCGGGCATCAGCTGTACAATAAGATCGATCTTATACAGGCTGTCCTTTCTTTTAACTTCATCAACCAGTATATTCGTGCTTTGCCAAACACCGGCCCTGGAAAAAGCATTCAGTGATTTATAAAAATCGATCTGGTTGTATAACCTGCCTTTTTGCAAAAACATATTCCTAGTGAGTATCCTGGGCCTGAATAAATATCTATGATACTTCATGATGTACGTAGTATCTATCCTGCAGGTATCACAACGCTCTCTTGCCAGTCGCCTTGCGTTTGTCAGGTACCTGGTAGTGAGTGTGGGGTCAGTCAGGCTGTCACCATTCCTGTAATCAGGTAAAAAATAAATATTGTTGATGTAGTACTGTTTTAATTTACTGCTGTCGGCAGGTGGGTTAAGTACCACAGCCAGTTTGATGGTTGGTGAATCTCTTGCCTGTTGGGCTTCGGCCAATAATCTCAACTGTTCAAAGATATCATCAGTAATGGTAGTTAATGCGGCAACAGTTGTGTCGCCACGCATCACCAGTTCTTCGCCTGTAAATTTATAATAACCATTATTCCGGTACAGATCTACCAGCCTGTTCAATTCGCCCAATACAGCGGCTTTGGTTACGGGCTTGCCTTCTTTTATGAGGGTCTTATCAATATTTTCTAAGGCTAATTTTTGCAGGTCGGGCCTGCGAAGCATGTAAAAGAATGTGTCAATTAAAGTAGGTTTATTTACCTGTACTGTATAACTCACATGAACCCGTTGCTGGTCTCCATAATTGATCGTGTCTGCTTTAAAGCTTGCCACAGCTTTATAGTAACCCAGGTGCAACATGGAAGTTTCCATATTGCGGGCCGATCTTGCAGCCGAGTTACTATCATAAGCCGGGGGGCTGATAATAACGTGCCGGATAAAATATTTATCGATCACATTTATCCTGGAGCTGTCGTCTAACTGGGCATTTAACCGCTGCCTTAACGTGGCCCTTTCATCATTGCTAAAATTTCCTCCCTTAACTTCGATATTATTTTTAACGACAAATGGTTTTCCTTTTTGATACTTTTTGGCAATGGTGCAGGAAGAAATAAGTAGACAAATGAAAATAATACATTTCATTTGCTGCAAAGGGTTGTATTTAATGAATGGGTTAACCTGCATAAAATATTAAAAACGACTATGTTAAGCAAAACGCATACCAAATATATCCAAAGTTTACTGCACAAAAAATTCAGAGATGAACTGGGTTTGTTTATTGCCGAAGGGCCGAAGGTAGTGATGGACCTACTGGCCAGCCGCAAATTTGTTTGTAAAGAACTTTTTGCTTTGGAAGACTGGATACAGGAACATGGATCATCAGCATCTTTACAAAAGGACACAGTAATTACTGAAGTAAAGGATTTTGAGCTTAAAAAAATATCATCGCTCTCAACCGCACACAGTGTAGTGGCTGTTTTTGAAAAAAGAAAGCCGGATCTTAAGATCCAGGCTGCATCAAAAATTATATTGGCATTGGATACCATACAGGATCCGGGTAACCTTGGGACTATTATCCGCATTGCAGACTGGTTTGGAGTTACAGATATTGTGTGTTCAATCGGCTGTGCCGATATGTATAATTCAAAAGTGGTGCAAAGTACTATGGGTAGTTTGGGCAGGGTTAATGTTATTTATACAGACCTATTACAATGGCTGCAACAAAATAATAATGTAAAAATTTATTCAGCTTCGCTCGAAGGGAAAGATGTAAACGCAATTGGAAAGTTGCGTGAAGGTATCATTATCATCGGCAATGAAGCCAATGGAATAAGTGATGAGGTTATGAACCTGGTAACTGAAAAACTCACCATCCCTAAAACGGGGGAAGCAGAATCTTTGAATGCTGCGATAGCGACCGGGATCATTTTAGCAATAATAAAATAATTTGTTTGTTTTGTAATTTCGACAATAGGAGAAATCTATTATAATATCCTGTTTCCAGATGTCTTGTACCTCGACATGACAATGGGCTCACCGAAACTGTATTGCCTTAACCGGTTTGATTTTTTTAATTAAAAGCGAAGGAATGATCAAAGTCGCAAAAGACACAGCGAGCGTAACCAGGCAGATCAACAAAACCTGCCACCACACCACATCGGCATGTGCGGAACTCATATAGTATGCTTCTTCATTCAGTTGTATAAAACCTGTTCTTTCCTGCAGCCAGCAAATGCCAAGGCCGAGTATGGCACCGGCAGTAATACCTGTTACTGCAATTAAGGAAGTGTTGTATAAAAATATCTGCTGTACATTCCAGTCTGATGCACCCAGTGCTTTCAGTATGCCTGTCATTCTTGTTCTTTCCAGTACCAAAATGATCAGGCAGGTGATGAGATTTACCACGGCCACCACCATCATAATGATCAACAGCATATTTTTTATCTGTCCCTGCAGTCCCAGCCAATCGAAAATATTGGGATAAATTTCTTTTATAGATCTGCTGTACCAACTTTGCGGCAATCCGGCATAAATAAAATTATTGACCGTATCAGTTTGTTTATAATCATGTAAGAAGATCTCGTAACCGCCGATCTGGTTAAGTTCCCAGTTATTTAATTTCCGGATGAGGTTAATGTCACTCAGTGCAAAGTTCTTATCATATTCGTCGATGGCCGTTTTATAAATGCCGGCGATCTTTAACCAGCGTGCAGTTTTTGAACCGTCTTCCCGAAAGAAGAAAACAAAAACACTGTCGTTAAGTTTTGCTTTTAATTGGTTAGCCGTGTAAGTGGAGATGTTAATCTCGTTGCTGTAGCCACTGTCTTTAAAAGATATCCATTTCCCCTGCTGTAAAAAAGGCTGTAACCGGGTAAAATCAAAAGAAGAATCAACACCTTTCAGCAATACGCTTTCGATATCCGCTTTAAATTTTATGATAGCCGATTTGGTAGCAAACCGTTCAACCGTTTTTACTTCGGGTAGAGATCTCAGGTATCTTTCAATGGTATCATTTTGCGTAATGGGAAATTCTTCGGCAATACTTACCCGGTTCTCTACATTTTGCTGTACCCGTATATGTCCCCAAAAGCTAAATACCTTGTTACTGATGACCTGCTGAAATCCGTTTACAAAACTCATGGCTACGATCATAACAGCCACACTGATGGCGGTGGCACCAATGGCCAGCCTGATGATGAATTTGGAAAAGGTCTTTTGCCGGTTAAAGGCTATTCGTTTAGCTATGAATACAGAAACATTCAAACGGCTTAATTTTTGTTATCTTACAAATGTATTTTATTTAAACGTAATGACTAAGTATAACATGGGAAAAGTTGAATTATGCAATGCGGTACGAGAGTCCCGAAATGATCGGGATGTTCCAGGCGATGCAAGGATGATGACCAAAAAATCTGGAGTCCGGACAAAAAAATATATTCATTTCCTTTTTTTAACAATTTGTTTTTTATTCAGCTCAAATGCTTTTGCTCAACTGGCAGATGCAGTTTATAAAAACAATATCCAGGCTGTTCGTTTTCATATGTATGGCGACCAGGGATCGTTACCCATTTACAAGATGAACAGCGGTGATCAGCTGGAACTTAATTTTGATGACCTGGATGCCAATGTAAAAAGTTATTATTACAGTTTTCAACTTTGTGATTACGACTGGAACCCCATCGACATCAGCCCTTTTTTATACACCAAGGGATTCACACAGCAGCGTATTACAACCTACCGGTATTCTTCTATTGCCTTACAACGGTACACGCATTACCAGGCTTTGTTACCCGACAGGAATACAAGTTTAACCATGTCGGGCAATTATATTTTAAAAGTTTTTTTAGACGGGGATACTTCCAAACTGGCCTTTACCAGGCGCATGCTGGTATTGGAGCAAAAAGCTTCTATTGGGGGCCAGATCATACAACCGTTTACACCGCAGCTTTTTAAAACACATCAGAAGGTTCAGTTCTCGGCAAATATAAATGGGCTGAATACGTTTAGTGCTGCACAACAGGTTAAAGTAGTGATCCTGCAAAATAACCGCTGGGATAATGCGATTAAGGATATTAAGCCAACTTTTGTAAGGGGCAATTCGCTGGAGTATAGTATGGAAAATACGCTTGTATTTCCGGGAGGTAAAGAATGGCGCTGGCTCGACTTAAGAAGTTTCAGGCTGCAAAGCGACCGCGTAGAAAGGGCAGATTATAAAAAG
The DNA here is from genome assembly GCA_039926045.1 of Ferruginibacter sp. Lineage (GTDB taxonomy): Bacteria > Bacteroidota > Bacteroidia > Chitinophagales > Chitinophagaceae > Ferruginibacter. Next base: position 19,436 of record JBDSXS010000256.1, on the reverse strand, counting down.
GCCTCAACAGATATTTACCTGTTTCCCGATGCAGACCGAAGTGCCCAGCGCTATGTTTATTTCCGCGACCTGAACGGTATGTACCTGATGGAAACTTACGAAACTATTAATCCTTACTGGCAGGGTGATTTTGCTACTGTACATTTTAATTTAGCCGCTCCCAATGGCCAACCCTATGCAAGTAAAGACATATACCTTGCCGGACAGTTAACCAATTATGAGTTCAATGATAAGACCAAAATGGTTTTTAATGCAGAGAAAGGATTGTATGAATGCACCGCATTTTTAAAACAGGGTTATTATAATTATACCTATATCGCTGTTGATAAAAATAACTTTGCCGACAGGCGTGACCTGGAGGGTGATTACTGGGAAACGGAAAATGGGTATACCATTTTAATGTATTATAAGTCATTTACCGACCGTGCCGACCAGTTGATCGGTGTTGGAAGAATAAATTCGAGAACGGATAAGCCGGGGTTAAGCTTTTGAGGACGATACTGGATACTAGATCCTTGATACTGGATAGAGACTAATTATCAAAAATCTTTTCAATGTTTCAGGGTCCTTCCAGTATCCAGTATCCAGCATCCAGCATCCAGCATCCAGTATCAACATCTTTCTTAATTCCTAATTCCCTATCTTTGCCCCGGCAAGTCTTATACGACCAGCTCCTATTGAACTCCCCCAGGGCCGGAAGGCAGCAAGGGTAGATGGTTGAGCGGTGCGATGTAAGTAACTTGCCATTTTTTATTTTCCCCAACCCTGAAGGGCTTTTTTGAACCCTTACCATGTGAACTGTGTACATCTAAGTAAAAGTTTTTAAATTATAATCTTTCAATTATTTTACTTTTGTTGAAAATAAATTAACTAACATTTAAAAAGTTAATCCCCCTTTAGGGGATAGGGGCCTATGAAATTTTTTATAGATACAGCCAACCTGGCACAGATCAAAGAAGCTAATGACCTGGGCATTTTAGATGGTGTGACCACCAACCCGTCTTTGATGGCCAAGGAGGGTATTAAAGGCCAGGATGCAGTTATGGCTCACTACAAGACCATCTGCGAAATGGTTGATGGTGATATCAGTGCCGAAGTTATTTCAACCGATTTTGATGGTATAGTTGCCGAAGGGAAAAAGCTGGCTGCCATTCATCCCAACATTGTGGTTAAAGTGCCGATGATCAAAGATGGTATCAAAGCATTGAAATGGTTCACTGATAATGGCATCAGAACCAACTGTACGCTTGTATTCAGTGCCGGCCAGGCTATTTTAGCTGCGAAAGCCGGTGCCACTTATGTTTCGCCGTTTATCGGCCGTATTGACGACAGTGGCTGGGATGGGATGATACTTATTCACCAGATGCGACAGATATTTGATATACAGGGATATAAAACTGAGATCCTGTCTGCTTCTATCCGCAATCCAAACCATATCATCAGTTGTGCCGAAGCCGGTGCCGATGTATGTACCTGTCCGCTTGATTCTATTTTGGGCTTATTAAAACATCCTTTGACCGACATAGGATTGGCTAAGTTTTTAGAGGACGCAAAGAAATCTGCTTAGCTGTCCGACGGTAGCAACCGTCATGACAACTAAACAAAATGCCCGGCAAAACTTTCAGGTTTACCGGGCATTTTGTTTGTGGTTAAAAATTACTTTTTCCATTGTCAGACGGGGACCCCGAAATTATCGGGGCAGGCTGTCAGACCAATATTATTTTCCCCGCTTAGCTTTTGACTTGTTCATGATATCATCCATGGTCTTTAGTTCGGGATCGGGTTTTTGCTTTACATAGATCGTGAATTCTTTTACCAATGCCGGGTTATTTCGCACACTCACTTTTATATCTACCTTGGGTGCAGTAAAATCCCTGTCGATCCATAAATTGTTGCCGCTAAATTTACCCGCCGAAGACCAGAAGATGAGATCATTGCTGTCGAGCGGAATATACTTGCCGTTTGACAGCTTGCCATCAATATTGATATAATTGAATGTTCCTTTTTTAAGACTGTCGGTATACAAATTTGCATAGATACTTTCTACTTTTTGCGCCTTTGTAAGAAGGGAACATAATACAAATAAAAGGAGTAAATATTTCTTCATTGAATTGCTTTGTGCAAAGATTGAAAAAATTATGCCAGCATAGACTTTGCGGTAGCTTTTAAATGTTAAAATTTAGTCATCAAAGTTCAGTTAAGTCATATTTTAACAGCAGTAATGGTAAGATCGGGCTCCCGGACAGTTAGCGAAATAACTTTACCGTCTGCGATCTTAAAGCTGATCTCAACAGAAGATGTACCATTATAGATAAAAACGTTTCCCTTTTTTTGATAAAGTGCGCCGCCGAATTTTCCGAGTTTGCCCAACGATAACAATTTCCTCATATTTAATTGTACGGTGAAACCATCATTCGCCCCTTCACCATATTTATAATCGCCCAGGTACTTTGCTTTGTCAGCTTCAGGCACATCAATATACTTATCCTGCACATCTGCATTGCCCAGCAACTCCAGGTAAGTTAGCAGTTTGTTGCCATCCTGTTTTTGCTTCTCAGTGATCCCTTCTGCACGCAAACCATTCTTTGCATGCTGCAACAGGCTTATCCCATGCGGCCCTCCAATGGATTGTATGCCCGGTGATGATTCAACCATTGCCTTTACTACATCATAAGCACCTATCATGGCGAAAGTGAATATATCAGGCCTTGCTCCCTTGCTCATTAAAAAATCAGCTATATCCCTGCGACCAACATGCGAAGCAGCACCAAGGGCTGTTTCCCAGTCGCCAAAACCCCAATCCCAGGTAGCTCGTGCAAGCTCGGGTCGCTTATTTACCAACTCTTTTACCCTGTCTAAATTAAAATGAGATGAGCCAACAACATCTGCTACAATTTTATCATCTATGGAAGGATACCTGTAAAAGATCTCGTCAGCATTAACATGCTCCGGCTTAACATCAATTATTTTTTTTGCAAAAATAATATTGGGAATAGAAACAGCCAGTAAACCGAAAATTGAACCTTTAACTGCCGTGCGTCTTGACATTGAATGAAGCTCTTGCATGATATTATTTTTAATTGACAGGTTTAATTACATATTCATAAATGGGTGCTGTTGAAGTTCCGCTGTTTTTTACTATAAAGAATTTTTCCCTGGCCGACCGCTCTCTTATTTCTCCAACCAATCTTGGATCATCGTCAAATAATAATTCTGAAATAAAATTACTGTTGTCATTCATGGCTATTTCAATATGTATATGTGCAGGTAAAGATGAATTCGGATAGCCTGAAGGTTTTACAGTTAAAAATTCAAATGTCCCTGTTGCGCTTGTTTTGAAATAACCAAATAGCCTGGCATGTCTTCTGTCGCCTTCATTCTGTAAGATATGCGGTGCTGTGTCGGAATACCAACCTTCGGATGAGGTCTGGTAAACATACACAAGTTTATTGGCTAAAGGTTTCCCCGACCTGTCAAAAATCAAACCTTTGACTGTGATCCTGGTGCCGGGTTCTGCATCCGAATTTAATTTTATCTTTTCGGCCCTTGCATGTTGTTTTATGACTTCCCTAAAAGAACTGAGGGAGTGCAGGGACATATAAGCAGGATCCGAGAGGATATGGCTGATCGTGGTTTCCCCCTTTACAAGTTTGGTATTGATATTTTTAATTTGATCAGCCGGCTGGCTTAAGCATGAGGAACTGAAAAGGGTAGTAAAAAGAACAGCTATTAGAATATTTAATTTCATTATAAGCATACTATTTACTGATCAAGGTAAAATCAAAAAGTACAGGAGGAAAGCCATTTTGGATAGGCGGTAGGCAATTTGGGTTGGTGGACTGGTTTTAATATGTTCTGCTGCCATCTTCATATATATTCATCAGTGCCTGCATGCTGTCTTTCAAATTGCCGGAACCTTCATCAAAAAGACTGTCTTTCATTTTTTTTGAAGCCTTATTATCTGTTGATCTCTTGATCGTAGATCTTACGGCTTCCAGGTCATCAAAAAAAACAGGGATCGCTTTTTCGTAAAAAGGGTTCAGCGCTTCAATAGCTATTAAAATGTCTTCATATTCAGCAAGGATGCTGTTGATATCCTTTACATTTTCCAGGGAATGTCTCCTGGGGATCCTGTTAAATAGTGCCTGTAATGCGGTGCTTGTTTGGTTCATGAATGTTGCTATAAAACAAATGTACAGTAAAGAAAGTGAGGAATGCTTTAGTACGAAATTTATATCTAACTCATTAATACCGCCCCTTTTTTTAGCCAGGTGCTATCTGTTAATTGCCTGATCATAAAATCGGCAACATCTTCCCTTGAAATTTTTGGCATTCCTTTCATGGGAAGTACTTCGCCTGTCTGATATTTACCTGTACCCGGACCATCGGTAAGCACTACCGGGTAAACAAGTGTCCAGTCAAGCGAACTGCTGTGTATCTGCTTTTCAGCATTTGTTTTATCAGCAAAAAGACTTCTTAATAAAGTACGGAATATGATCTTTTGTAGAAGATTCGCCTGGACAAAAGTTTCACCCACACCGAGTGCTGAAAGAAAGATAAGCCGTTTAACATTCAATTGCAGCATGGCAGGAATTAATTCATTTACTGCATTTGTGATCAGATTCAAAGACCTGAGGGATTTACCTCTGCCAAGTGCACTGAGGACAGCATCCTGTCCTGCAAGGGCTTTTAATAAAACCTCTTTATCTAATGCATCACCTGCAATGATCGTAAGTTTTTCATGAGCGATCTGCAGCTTTAACGGGTCACGGACAAGTGCAGTAACCTCATGTTGTTGTTCCAGTGCCTTGGCTACCATCAGCCGGCCTGTAAGTCCGCTTGCCCCGAGGATAAGTATTTTCATTTTAATGTTTTTAAACCTGTTTATATTTCACACACATATCAGCAAAGGATTCCATGATCAGTTCCTTTAAAACATCAAGATCAATATCCGATAACCTGTTTATATTGATACAGGAACCTGCGCTGGCTTTATGTTTGCCCAATTTCTTTAAAAGGGCAGGGTATTTTTTTACCCCGGTTATGATGTACACGGTAATATATTGTTTCCTGGGCGAAAAGCCCGTCATGAACCATTCACCGGCCTGGGTACTTTTTTCTGATTTGTAACTAAAAACACCAAACCCAATAACATTGTTCCCCCAAAGGGCTGCTTTTTGTTTGGTAGCTTCTGCAAAAAGTTTCAACAGAGTTTTGCTGTCTTTGCGTTTCTCTTCATCCTGAACTGCAGCAATAAAATCTTTGACACTTGCTTTTGTTATTTTGGTTTTTAGTTCGGCCATGGTCTTTTAAATTATTTTTTCATTGCTGTATAAAAGTAATTCTTCATTTTCGGGGGAATTGATCGTCTTAATAAATTTCAAACCGATCTTTTCTAAAAGTTTTATTGAATGTACATTACCGGGAACAGTAATGGCACAGATCACCGGCAGTTTTAATTGATGAGTAGCAAAGGCAAGTGTTGCTGAAGCGATCTCGAAGGCATAGCCTTTTCCTGTAAATTCAGGCAAAAAGGCAAACCCAATATCGGGACTGTCTAAACTATCCCGTTTAATGATCCCGCACATACCAATTTGTTTCTTTGCGTCCTTAGTTTCAACCATGGCCAGTCCAAAACCATTATCACGGTAACTCTTTATCGGTCCGTTCTCAAGATAGGCTGTTGCCTGTTCAGTTGTTTTGATGTTTCTGTCGCCAATAAATTTTAACCAGCCAGGGCTGTTTACCAGTTCTATAATGAATTCAGTGTCATCAATGATCAATTCCCTGAGTGTTAACCGTTCAGTTTCTAAAATATATTTCATTTTCGTTTTATCAATTTGAATTTGCAATATCTCTAAATCCAGGTAAATGTCCGATGGAACCAGATTCTGCTTTGCGATTCTTTGCGTTATTTCTTTGCAACCTTTGCGGTTTCTATTTTTACCGCAAAGAACACCAGTGCTTCGCAAAGTACGCTAAGAAACTCTGCTGAATAGAGCTATTTCAATAGCACAACACGTTTTTTTAAGTAAATATTTTTGTAAAAAGATACAATAAATTAAGTGTTATTCCTTGTTTAACCACATCCTATCCAGCTCAACCGCTTTTTTTAAAAGTTTAATAATTGCTTTCACATTGATCTCTTCAACATCATTAAAGATCTTATAAAATATCTGTTTATTGGTACCATGCGTTAAATAATTGTCAGTATCAATGAGTTTGTTGCCATGCCAAAATCCAAGCAGCACACCTTTTTTAATTCCTCCCCTGGGAATAGCAGCAGGCCAAATAATACAGATCCCTTTATGGCCATGAAAATACGGTACATTATAGGATATTTTTTCTTTACAGTAAGGAGGTAGCTGATTGCTGATGATCTGTCTTAATACATCCACCATGATGCGTTCATGCTCAGGAATGGCATCATACAACTGCAGTACAGATCTTATTTTTATGCTGTTGATGGTTGCCATTTTTATACTTCTATTCTAAAATGATGTGCAACGATCTTCATTTTTTTATTCAGGTAAAAACGGTGTGCATCAAAGCGCTGGTGATTTGAATTTAAATGAATGGTTTTAATGGAACTCTCTTTTGCAATATCTACCAGGTGATCGAACAACTGTGCGGCATAACCCTTTCCCCTGACGTCGGTAACAGTTACAAAATCATCAAAGTCAATAATGAGCCCGTCGTACAGGGTTGTGGTCAACCTGAAACCGGCAACACAAACAGCTTTGTCATTATCTTCCAGATAGATCAGGCGGTATCCTTCAGCTTTCATTTGATCCATTATTCCCAGGAAACTTTCCAGGGTATGATGCGGCCTTAGCTCTTTCATTACTTCGTAACAGTTTATTAGGTCTTCCTGGTTTAATGCTTCCTGAATCTTCATTTTAATTTTTTATAACGTTTTTATAATTGTTTTTATCATAAGGCAGGCTGTCAAAATAATCCAATATGGCATTGATCTCATCCCTGGACAATTTTGCAAAAGCCGGCATCTGTAATCCTCTTTTTGCAAAAACTTTTTTGGCTGTTTTATTTTCATCAGCAAAACGCATGGGGTTTTGCATCAGGGTATAAATATAATCTGCAGTTCTCAATTTTCTTATACGCTGCAGGGGATCGGCTAATACTGCAGTTGTTGTTCCATGGCAGGTGATACAGGCTTTGGCAAGTGCTTTCCCTTTTTCTGGCTGTTGTGCATAAGCCGGAATAGTCAACGTGCAACTTATAAAAATGAAAACTTTTATCATCTTAATATTTATGCTCAAAAAAATTAATCAAGTTCTTTTAACAGGCTTTCCATATCAAGTACATGACTATACATCTCCAGGGAACCATCTTCCTTTTTGGGCCATAGTTCTTTGGGTCTGTCCCAATATAATTCCACACCATTATCATCCGGGTCGTTTAAATACAATGCTTCAGATACGCCATGGTCAGATGCACCTGTAAGTGGATAAAATGCCCGGCGTAAGCGGTCGTAAATTATTGCCAGGTCTTTCCTGGTAGGATAAAGAATGGCGGTATGAAACAGGCCTGTTGCGTTAACCGGTGCAGGCGGAAGGCCTTTGCTATACCAGGTATTGAGGCCAATATGATGATGGTAACCACCGGCAGAAATAAAAGCTGCATCTGTACCATACATCGTGGTTAATTCAAAACCCAACAGGTCGCAGTAAAATTCAAGCGAGCGTTTGATGTCAGCTACTTTCAGATGTACATGACCGATCCTTGTTTGAGCGGGTATGAGATAATCTTTATCCATTTTTATTTCCATTTTATATTACAACCAATGCTGGGTCTTTGTTCTTCCTCCACCCGTTCATGATTAATTAAATGATCAAGTGCACGGCGAATGTCTTTACCGGTAACTTCTATACCATTACCGGGGCGTGAATCATCAAGTTGTCCGCGGTAAACCAATTCAAGATCATTATTGTAAATAAAAAAATCGGGTGTACAGGCGGCATCGAATGCTTTGGCTACTTCCTGTGTTTCATCATATAAATAGAAGAAAGGGTATTTCATTTGCAAAGCTGTTGCTTTCATTTTATCGGGCGCATCATCGGGATGTACAATTACATCATTTGCACTAATGGCCACAAAACTGATGAGCCGGTTTGAATAATCATTTGCCAATTTTACCAGGCCTTCATTTACATGCAGTACAAAAGGACAGTGATTGCAGATGAACATGATGACCGTGGCTATATCGCCTTTAATATGATCAAGTGATATTTGCTTACCTGAAACAGTATCGGGAAGTGTAAATGCGGGCGCCTTAGTGCCCAGGGTCTTCATTGTTGAAAGCGTTCTTGCCATTCGTTAAAGATACGAATAGGAAGCCTGAAAAATAAAACTACTACACCCACTACAATTTGTAATGGGTGCGTAGTTTTATACACAAAGGTTGTGGAGATTATGCCCTCATTTCTACTTTAAATGCCAGGCTTAAATAGCTATAAAAATTACCCGGTTGGTTTTCGGAGTTGGCCATCCATTCCTGCCCAACTGCGTTAGGTAATATCTCATCAACACTTGATACAGCTTCACCCACGCCGATAAGGCCTGCTTCACTTTGTAAGCGAAAACCGTAGGTCATGCCCTTTTGAAGATGTATTCCATGTAATGGAAAAGATATCCAATTGCCGGTACTGCTGTTACTGAATTCAACTTTTGATGTACCAAGCGAAGCTCCCCATGCTTTTGTTTCAGGGTTGAATGAATAAACAGTGAGATCAACAGGCCCGTCATTGGTTACATGAGAAGAAAATACTTCTATGCAATCGAGATCACCATCGTCAGGACAGGTAAAAGTTTGCCCGCTGATCCTGCTTTTTGATTCGCCGGTAAAATGCCCGATCCAGCAAGTTGTGTTATTAGTTGTTTGTTGAACGACAGCTCTTAAATGAGCTTTTGAATGATTAGTTTCCATAATGTGGGTTTTTTAAATTGATGATACAATAAAGCACGGTTTACGGATTGTAGGAGTAATTTAAGAACGTATTCAAAGTAAAAAAAATATCCGGCAGTGTGTTAAAGGTCTTTTAAATATCAACCGGAGCATTAATTGAGAATTATGCAATTTCTGTTCCATTCTCAATTGTTGTATGATTGATCTTACTTAAAGAGCCATTATTTGGTTGATCGTCTGTATTGATAATTACTGTCATATTTATGGAACGCTCTTTGCGTACTATTGACAGGGAACTTATATTATAGTAACTTACCCAGACTATTATTTATTGTTTAATTATATCTATATGAAAAATAAGATCGTTCTGCTGATATTGTTATTTTGCGCCTGTATACTTTATTTAACCCCTTTGCAGGCTCAGACCTCTACAGAGTTTAATAACCAGGGGCTGGCAAAATTGAAAACAAAGAATTACACAGCGGCCCTGCAGGATTTTAACAAGGCTGTTGAACTGGATGCAAAAAATGATAAGGCTTTTCATAACCGCGGCCTGGTAAAATATGCGCTTAAGGATTACACCGGCGCCATAGCTGATCACACGATGGCCATTCAATTAAATGCGGCCTACAGTAATGCTTACAATGACCGTGGCCTGGTGTATTACCGCCAGGATAATTATGCCGCAGCGCTCAAAGATTATGATAAAGCTATAGAAATTGATCCGGGATATACAGTAGCTTATAAGAACCGTGCGGTATTGCATTATGCAGCAAAAAATTATGACCTCTCAGATAAGGACTATGCAAGATCCATTGAACTGAAAGCGGATGATGCGGATGCTTACCTCGGCCGTGGGTCCATTAAAAATATGCAGAAGGATTACCAGGGAGCCATTAATTATTATAATAAGGCCATTGAATATGATCCGACTTTGGTTACAGCATTTCTTAACAGGGGCAATGCAAAATTCATATTGAATGATGTTAAAGGCGCCCAGGCAGATTTTTTAAGAGTGGCGGAATTGCAACCAAATAACGCAAATGTATATTTTAACCTTGGTGTTATTTATGAAGGCCAAAACAGGAGCAACGAAGCTATTGGAGCATATAGAAGATACAATAGTTTTTTACCCGGCGAATGGAATGGTTATAAAGGCACTGCTGATGTTTATTACCTGCAGCTGAACAAATTTGACAGCAGCGAATACTATTATAACAAAGCATGGCAGATCAATAAAAATGAAAAACAAGTTATAGAACGGCTGGGTTATAGCTTACTGAAACAGGGAAAGATACCCGAAGCCATTGCCATGTTTAAGAACCAGATCGCTTACCTGCCTAATGACTACTGGGGCTATTATAATTTAGGCGCTGCGTACAGTGTGGCTAAGCAACCTGCCGAAGCCATAAAGAATCTTGACATTGCTTTAGACAAACGTATGGTTGAATTGCCATACTGGGAAACAGATAAGAACCTGAACAATGTTCGTTTGTTGGTAGATTTTAAAGAGATGTTGAAGAAATATTTTAATAAAGACATACTCGCTAAATACCCCAATATGTTTTTAGGGTATTAACTATCAGCATTTTTATTTTGCTGTCTCAAATATCGAAATTTCGTGCAGGCTGTAAAAATGTTTCAGCCTGTTTACTTTATCCTCATAATCGTTGATGAACCACTCATCGTAACCGGCCAGGTAAATAGCTTCAAAACCTGGGTTATCCATACAAGCCTTTACTGTCTTTGCAGCCATACCTGCTGAAACGATTGCGTTTAAAATGCCCTGTCCTGATGCAGGATCTATGATACCGGCAGCATCGCCACAAAGCAATACAGCTTCTTTACACACTGGCCTGAACAGCCTCCATCGCCTGTTGGTCGTTTTTATTTTAGTTGCAGGATATTCATTTAATTCCTGGGGAGGTAAAAACTCCTGCTTCCCTTTTAATTCTAATCTCGTCCAAGTACAACGGCCGGCTGATTCCGGCGCCAGCCATGTCCAGCCTTTACTGTGAGGGATAAATCTTGTACAGCTCTTTTCAAAAAGAAAAGATGAAGCCGGAATGTTTTTACTTACACCAGTCCATACAGCCAATGGGGGAGAGTAGAATGATTCTTTAAATTTTAGTTTTTTACCTGCTATGCGTTTGTGTCCACTTGCATCTATAAGGTATGAACAACTGAACACTGATCCTGAATTTGTTTTTATTCCGGAGATACGATCACCTGTTGTTATAATGTCGGCAACTGCTTCGTCTTCTAAAACAGTTACTTCCTGTTCAACAGCAACCTGTAAAAATGCGGCATCAAATATTTTCCTGTTGATATGGTGCCCTTTCCATGCACCATGTTCATCTTCACCCAGTGGATTAAATTGATCGTGTATGCAAACACCTTCATATAAACCTTGCGAAGCTGCAGCAACACAGTTAGCTGCGTTCAGTTGAGTAAGTATGGATAACACACCGGGGTGAATACTTTCGGAAGGGCCGTCTTCATCAGCATTTTTATTCCTGCCGGTTATCATAAGTGTGCGCAAACCATATTGCCTGCAGGAGATAGCAGCAGCACAACCGGCAGGGCCCGAACCTATAATGATCACATCAAAATGCAATTGCGTTTATTTTACCTGCCAGTTAATAGTTCCTCCTTTCTTTATTTCCGCCCATGCTATCTTGTTAGTTGAGGCGGGATCATTAGTTACCTGGCACACATAGATCTGTTTACAATCCAGCCTGCGTCTTTTCAGATCGGGCCCCCAATCTTTTATTTCATTATTATCAGGCGATGAGTTGGCAAAAACATAGAGATAACCTTCGCCCTGCAGCTTTGCATTTTCTTTACGTGTTATCCAACCTTTATCAGCACCAACAAGATCTGTAGGAATGTTCAATGCGGCTGCGTCTTCTTTTCCCCAGTTTACTTTTTCGGCACTCACCAGCCACATATAGGTATACCCGGTTATTTTGCCTTTGTATTCTTCCCTGAAGTTTTTTTGCGGCAAAGTATGAATGCACAATTTCAAACATTCCATCCGGTTTATCAGTTCTGTGCTTTTTAATTTGCGCAGTTGCGACATATCCAATTTACCATCCAATGCATTGTTAACTGCATCAGCCCTGCCCAGGTCGGTGAAATTGATCTTCCATTTAGCGGCTACCTTTTCCAGGTAGGGGCCTTGTTCACCATCCCATCCCCATGACTCATGGGTTTTACCTGCAGGCCCGTCGCCACTGATCCCTATTTCATGATCGAGCAATGGCACGGCCGTAGGATTCCGGTATTCCGGTTCATTGGAACCCTGGTAAGTACGTGCTGCATCCGGCGATGTAGCGGGCCACATGCCGTTGAGCGCCGCACAAAATTTCATGTCTTCTATAAATGGAGAACCAAGTCCCTCAGTGCCGATATAAATATCATTTACAAGACCGCAATAAGTAACATCCCAGCCCGGAGCAAAAACAGAAGAAGCGATATCAGGGAGGAAACCGGATATCTCATAACCTCTTTCAGAAGCAGGATTTTTATAAACAGCCTGCCTTTGTATGGATACGCCTGTTTTTTCTTTCAGTGGGCCCGACAATACAGCCAGGTAAGTATCAGCTGTACTATCTGCTTTTGTGTCGATCATTTTCGGGTTAGGCTTTATTCTCGCTGTTGCAAGACTGGCCACACCGCCTTCATAAAAATGACTTTCTTTACGGGATGTTCCGGGCGATATATCATACATTTCAAAATCGAGCGGATCTACCTGCGGAAAAAAATCGGGTGCTGTAACAATAGAAAAAGCAGGCAGGCATTTTTTGGCAATGCCGTTTAGTTTATCAAGTTTTAATGAATTGGTATCCACATTTACACTGCCGTCACAAATACTGTCTTCAAACAAGGGCGCATAATAATTACCCTTTTTCATTTCATTTTCAAAAGCCTTGTCTTTGGTTTTAGGAAGTGCTGCATAAGTAGTATCCTGTTTTACTTTATTGGTAATGTTCACAAACAAAGGCTGGTTCCTGGGTGCCTCATATTTGTTATAAATACGGTGCAGGCTGCCTTCCAGCAATTCCACATCTTCCACTTCCTGTGTACAAAATGCGGTGAAGTAGCGGTTTGGGTATGGCTTTTCTACAAACTTCGGCACTTTAAAAAATAAGATCTGCCCATCTTCCCGGGCCGGCCTGATCAGATCATTATGTTTAGAGATGACCAAAAAAGAAGAACCTGCATTACGAATCTTCTCATCCTGTACCACCAGGTCTTTGGAGAACCTGGGTTTAGGTTTGAGCGCTTTCATGGTGATACCTTTGGTAAGTGAAAGCTTTTGGAGCTTTTCACTTTTATGCATTTCGGTGAATTGAATGCCGGCATTCCCGGTAAGCATATCATCATTAAAAATCTTACGTATAGGTTGCAGGAAAAATTTGCCGGCATCGTACCTGTCGTCTTTGCTATCATTTCCTTTATGTACATCCGACTTTACTAATGATATGCTGTTGTTCTTTACTTTGCGGGCAATATATAATCCATAACGTGCAGGCATTACTGCTACATTCTTTACGCGGCTTTCATCTCCCGGTTTTGCAGTATGGCAGCGGTTGAGTTTGTCATAGTGCAGCGGCTCATTACCAATGCGGGCTATGCCTGTACGGGAGTATACCATATCGGCATACGCATGGTGCGGTGTTTTAAATGCCGTGCGGTATTCGTATGCAAACACTGCCAATACCAGATCATTGTTTGATCCAACCTTGTAGATTGACTTTATCTGTTCCCAATCGGAGAGGGCATAGATATAATTTTCCAGCAGATCCACCTGCTCCAGGCTAAGATATTCCCTTACGCCTTCGGGCCTTACTCTGGGACTGGCAATGGTATGAAATAACAAGCTATAAGCAGGAAAGCCCGGTTGTATCAGTCTTTCACCCGAAAAATCATCATAGCCTGAACTTTCATGTTGACGTAATGCTGCCAGTTTATTACTATCCAGTTCCTTTATCAATTCCTTTTTAAGTTCTTCCCCGCTAAGTTCTAAATTCACGCCCAGTGAATGCTTCAGGTGATCGGTCCAGCCATTCGACCTCAGCCACTGAAGCAATTGCTGAAAGCCGGCTTCAAGTTTATCACTTACATCAGCCAGGTTTGAAACATGTAGGGGCCGCTTTTCATCATGATACCATTTCTTAATGGTGCCATATCCCAAAGCTGATCCTAAACTTAAGCCCAATGTTAAGATGGAAGATTTTTTTACAAAGTCTCTGCGTTGCATGTGTTGAAAATTATGAATGAGAAATAGGGGTTTTGGTATTTTGTGTCAGTCGAATTACAAAATAGATGTTTTTATCGGATTTTTTTATAAAAATATTCGTGATAAATTACTATCCTAAACCTACTTTGCAAATCAGATTAGGATGTTTTTTCAGCGTATACTGTCAGTTTGAGCTTGTCGAAGACGGGTTAAATCAAGAGAGTGGCATTATTTAATTATATCCCCTTCGACATCCGCCATGAGTGGCAGATAACTTTTAAAACTGATGCATTACCTTTATTTAAATTATAACTGAATGAAAAAAATATTATTATACAGCCTTTTTTCAGGGTTGATCTTCATAAGCGCATGTACCACATCGAAGCAAACTACAGCAACGGGTGATAACGGCAGGATCGATATAACTTTTGTTCAGATAAACGATGTATATGAGATAGCCCCGCTTGATGGAGGCAAGGCAGGGGGTATGGCACGGATCGCTACTATAAAAAAAGATCAGCTGCTCCAAAATCCAAATACATACCTGCTGATTGCCGGAGATTTTTTAAGTCCATCTGTTTTCAACAGCCTGAAATTTGAAGGCAGCAGGATACGTGGCAAACAAATGGTTGAGGTGATGAATGCCACCGGGGTTGACCTGGCAGTTTTTGGTAACCATGAATTTGATATCGCTGAAGCTGAGTTGCAAAGCCGAATCAATGAATCCAGGTTCAAATGGGTATCTTCCAATACATTTAATAAAAGAGGAAATGATATCATTCCATTCGTAAAGCAAACGCCTGGGGGGCTGCAACCTTTTCCCGAAACTTATATCATGGATATGAAAGATGCAGATGGCACCACGGCCAGGATCGGTTTCATTGGCATCACCCTGCCTTTTAATAAAGCCGCTTATGTAAGTTATACGGATGTATTTGCTGCAGCAACAACAGCATATAATAAAATAAAAGATTCCTGTGATGCAGTGATCGCTGTTACACACCAGTCCATCGATGATGATATTGAATTGGCAAGAAGAATACCCGGCCTGGCTTTGATCATTGGCGGACATGAACATGAAAGGCATTATGCAAAGATCGGCAATGTATATATTACCAAGGCAGATGCGAATGCAAGATCAGCTTATATCATCAAGCTCAGGCTGAATAAAAGAAGGCAGGTGCTTAAGGTGCAAACAAAAATTATGGATGTTAATGAAAGCACGTCAATCGATCCTGCAACAAATGTTGTTGTAAAAAAATGGACGGATATTGCCAACAGCAGTTATTCATCTCTTGGATTTGATGCAACCAAAGTTGTTATGCAAACGGGCCAGCCGCTTGATGGGAGAGAAGCTTATATCCGGGCACAGCAAACAAATTTCACAAAACTTATTGTTGAGGCGATGGAAAAGGCATCGCCCACTGCAGATGCGGTCGTCATCAATTCCGGCTCAATAAGAGTAGATGATATTTTGCAGATGCCTGTTACGCAGTATGATGTTATCCGCAGCCTGCCCTTTGGCGGCAGCATTATGGAAGTGGATATGAAGGGCAGTTTATTGATAAAGATCTTAAATGCCGGAAAGAAGAATCTAGGCAGTGGTGGTTTCCTGCAATATTCTGCGGCGATTAGTAACGATAACAATGGTTGGGCTTTAAAAAATGTACCGGTTGATGCAGGTAAAACTTATAAAATTGCCATCACTGATTTTTTAATGACCGGTGGAGAAGCAAACCTGGATTATTTGACTGAAAAAAATCCTGATATTGTAAAAGTGCATCCTGTTTATACAGATATTAATGATCCAAGATCTGACATAAGAAGGGCCATTATTAAGTACATGGAAGTGAAATAAAGAAACAAATATTCAATACTCAACGCTCAATATTCAATGTTCAAATAAAAGCACCCTGCTGAAATTAATGTACTGCTCAACTTGAACGTTGAGCATTGAACATTGTTTGTTGAGCATTTCTTTCAAAAAAAAATACAAATATTCAATAATCAATGCTCAATACAAGCACCGAGCTACCTATACCATCGTCTTGTTGCAATAAGTAGCTTTTTCAAAATCGATCACATTCATGGATATAACCGGTACATCCGGGAACATGGACTTGAGTTTTGTTATGACCCGTTTTGAGAGATCTCCCTTCTGTTCCGTATTTCGCCCCTGCATGATATGGCCAAACACATGGATAAAATCAATGCTACTGCCACCCACTGTAAAATACGCATAGGGCTTTATCCTTACCTTAATATCTCCAACAGCAAAGAGGCCGGTTCCTTCTGCAATAGTATAAACCGCCTGTATTATTTCTCCGGGTGTTTTTAGTTTGATGATGTTTTCTGAACAGTCAATTACAAAGTGTGGCATGTAGTTTTTTATTTTTATCGTGTTGTGTTAGTGAATAATTAAAGAAAAATACGGAATTTTAAAAAGCGTATTAAATAATTTTCCTTTTACTTTTTTGCTTCTCTCTCGAGTTCCGCTACGCTCGTCGGGATGTTCCACAAAAAAGTAACAAAAAAGGAGCCCCGAAATCGAATACAGCCCGATTTCGGGAAGCAGCTATGTTGGGCATTTGTACTACTGTGGCTTCGACATTAGAACTTTACTGTTAAACCAATTGTAGTATGCTTTTCCTATACCGTCTCTCCGGCCATGGACAAAATGGGGAACGTTGCTCACAAATAAAACCTGGTAGCCATGTTTTTATAATTGCTAATTTCTGTTACTTTTATAATACCAAAAGATCATCGGGTATGAAAAGAATATTGCTTTGCCTTTTATATGTGGCCAGTTTTAATATTGCAGGTGCCCAGATAACCATGGCTGAAAAAGCCGATTGGAAGCCCATTGGCAAACTGAAACCATTGGGAACTATAAAAGCTTCCCTGGAATACAGCGTATCGGGCCGGGATACGGTCTATTTGCTGTTCATGAAAGATTTTACCAAACGGGGAGAAAAAGCAGAATCTAAATTCTTCAGTATCAAATTCAATGGTGTTGATAATACATTTGAAAAATTCTACCAACTGCTAAAATCATTTTTCCTTGATGAGAACCGTGGGAACAGTTATACACAGGCATTCAGGCTGGGCGACCAGATGCTGTACCTGCAGCATAACCTGCTGGTAACGGGCAAAGGCGTAAAGCTCAGCACAAAAGAAGGCTATATCACTTTATCCGAAGGCGATATTGATAAGCTTTTTGGGAAGCGTTGACCAAGGTGACACCTTTTCAAGAAGGTGTCACCTTGGTCAACGCTGTCATTCTTCAATTTCTTTATCAGCTTCATAATAAAAACCGATCATCTCTTTATGTGTTTGGATAAAACGCTCTTTACCTCCAAACCATTTAAGCAACTCCCCCCGTTTTAGTTTTGTTGGCGTGTCTGAAAGCAGGGTATGCCACGATGACCATTTATGTACCGTAAAATCCCTGCAGATCTTATGGCGTTGGGCATTGGCATGAATATAAATGACAGTTTGGGTAAAATGCGAATCCTTATCTACCTCCAGTCGTTTAAACGGCCGGTGAAAAAGATTACCCTTTCGGTGATGTTGTTTATTAAAGACCATGGAATAGGAGTTGAAGAAACGTTTCCACTCCAGTTCAAGCAGCTTTTCGATGTTGGCTTTTTGAGCCAGGTATTCTTTTTCCAGTGGTTTTAATATTCCCGGGGAAAGGGTATGCAGGTATCTTTCTATTGCTTCCGCTTTTTTAACCTGTACCAGAAAATGAAAATGGTTGGGCAACAGGTTCCAACAAAAAGTATCTACAAAAGGATGAAGGTATTTATCATATTGCCTTAAAAAGAACAGGCGGTTTTCGTCTGACTTAAACAAGGGTTCCTTATTATTTGTACGGCCGTATACATGATACATACCGTTTTCAATAAAATCTGCATGATAGTTTGTTTGATGCGTCATTTTTTTTTAGAGGTGACACCTTTTTATAACCAAAGGTGTCACCTCAAACTGGGATAAATAGTTTGTATATAAAAGTGAAAAGCAACAGGAAAACCGGTATTTTCCTCTAAGCCGGGCTTGACAGAGGTGACACCTTTTCAAAAGATTCACCTATAATTTCCAGGCGCCGTGGCGAACGGGGCATGATGCCCATGCGTGAAAGCGTACAGATGGGTGACGTTACATAGGTCTGTGTAAATTGCACCCCATTTATACCCAGTGAATCAATATTTAGGTACGCACGTGTTTATTTCCATAGGTGGCCAGGTCGCTGTAACCCAGGTCATCGGTAATGAAAGTATGATGTTGGGAGGCGTTTTGGCTGCCAATGCTTAAAATTTCATAAAAATATAGGCTGTTTATAATGGATAGCCACCCTTTTGCTGTTGAAAGAAAGGGATTTTACAAATTCAAGAAATTTTTCTGGGCCGGGGTCTCGCCCATTGCACATTTTCTTTGCTGGGAAGACCCCGGCGAGACAGAAAATTTTATAGAAGCCGATGCCTATTTTTTAGGCATGATAATTTCTATTCTATAGATGGATCTCCAGGGAGTGTAAATTTTGTTACTGCAACTGGCCGATTAACGAAAAATTATTTTTTAATCTTAAAAACAAATTCAAATGTCAACCTCAGTATTAAATACAGAAAACCTTACGGGAGTTAACACGGAAGGTAAAAGTCCTAACCGTCCCCTCAAATTTTTAACGGCAACATCTATCATTGGTGATAAAGTGTTTAATGACCAGGATGAGCACATGGGTACCATTGAAGAGATCATGCTCGATATTACAAGAGGGCAGGTAGAATATGTTGTAATAAAATTTGGAGGTTTCCTTACGATCAATGAAAAATATTTTGCGATCCCGTTCAGCCTCCTGAAGGTTGATCCCAGCAGAAGAGCATTCATCTTGAATCAAAGCAAAGAAATGATTGAAAAAGCTCCTGGATTTGATATGAACCAATGGCCGGAAACAAATTTTCATCCGGAGGAGAAATATTGGAACGTTTCGACTCCAGGATAAAGTACGTGCCTGTTAGGTAATGCATCAATCATGACAGCCGAGCCTGTTCCATCGGGGACACGGAGTTAGATTTTGTTTGATGTATTGGAGTGTAAAAAATAAAAAACCTTCTCAACAATTGAGAAGGTTTTTACCTTGGTGCCCACGAAAGGAATCGAACCTTCACACCCTTGCGAATGGCAGATTTTGAGTCTGCTGCGTCTACCAATTCCGCCACATGGGCTTTACAACGTTAATCCGTTTATACGTTAATCCGTTAATTT
>JBDSXS010000255.1:0-3103 GCA_039926045.1 Ferruginibacter sp. | reverse complement strand
CTTTTCTTTTTAAGTACATCACTCAACATCACCTGTTCTGCATCATATTCTTTATACATTTTATCCATTAAAGCCTGTTTTTGATCTACTTCCTGCTGCCATTGTTCACTGAACTGATCCAGCAGCTTTTGAGCTTCCTTATATTCGGGCAACTTGTCTAAAATATATTTAGAATCAATAATGGCATAGCGTTGTGCATTTGTGCTTGCCGCAATCAGCAGAAAGCAGGTAGCAAGAATTAGGAGTTTTTTCATTTTTATTTTTTTAAAAATAAACGAATAGCGTGTGTTTATTCGGGTTCCTGGCCCAACATAAATGTGAACTTGGCAGCACCTTTTAACCCGCTGGTTTTGTTGTACCTGTCAAATCCTATTCCGTAATCAAATCCTAACAGCCCAAACATAGGCAGGAAGAACCTTAACCCTACACCTGCAGAACGACGCAGTTTGAAAGGATTATAGCTTTTAAAATCATACCATCCGTTTGCTGCTTCAAAGAATGCCAGACCATAAATTGTACTTCCGGCACTGGTACTAAATGGATAGCGCAGTTCCATCGTGTACTTATTAAAAATAGTAAAAAACTGTGAAGGCGTAATACCATCAGGGTTTATCCTTGGATCTGATTTATCATATACGGGGTATCCACGGTGAGCAATAATATCATATCCCAACAGGGCAAAATTATTACTTAAACCTGCATCTCCCAATTGAAAACGTTCGAATGGAGAAATTTGCAGGCTTTGATTATACCTGCCGATAAAACCGTACTTGGCGGCAATCTTTAAAATAAATTGCTTATTCTTATCCTCTCCTTTTCCCATTCCGATAGGAACATACCATTCGGCATTCATGCGCCACTTATGAAATTCGGGTAGTTTATAACTGTTGTCCGAAGCTGAAGTAATACCTAATAATGAATAAGGAAGCGTAAACTGGCCACTCAATAAAAAATTGGACCCTCCCGTCGGGAATATAGGGTTTGGTCCGGCTGAATTTCGAACCAGCGCTATCTTTAAACTTACATTGGTGGATGTAACATTCTTCAATTCCTGGGTATTCCCAAATAAACTATAATTTTTGAGCTTGTACCTTTGTATGTTAAGTGCATATATTAAATTGAAAAAATCATCGGGCCATTTTAACTGTTTACCTAAGGAGATATTGATACTGGCTGTTTTAACGTAAGAAGTATCGCCGCAGGATTTGCAATAGCCTCCATAAGCGTCATAAGCATTTGCATATTTGGTATTGGAATACCCAACAGTAAACGAATTACGTTTTTTACCGCCTAACCAGGGTTCGGTAAAAGAGAAATTATACGATCGGAATGCTTTACCATTGGATTGTATCCTGGCACTTAGCTTCTGCCCATCACCCGAGGGTAATGGATCCCAGGTAGATCTTTTGGTAATATTTTTTATAGAGAAATTATTAAAAGAAACGCCCAAAGTACCGGTTAGCCCTATGCCCCCTCCAAAACCTGCCGAAAGCTCGAGCTGGTCGCCCGATTTCTCTTCAACACCCCAGTTAATATCAACGGTTCCGTTTTCTGCATTAGGCACCACCTGGGGATTTATTTTTTCGGGATCAATAAATCCAAGCTGACCAAGTTCACGTTGTGTACGGATAATGTCCTGCCGGCTGAATTTCTCACCTGGAACGGTTCTTAGCTCTCTGCGTATTACGTAGTCCTTAGTTTTTTTGTTACCCGAAATGGTAATGTTTCCATAAACGGCCTGTGGGCCTTCCCGCATTCTTATTTCAAAATCAATGGTATCATTGTACACTCTTGTTTCAACGGGATCTACCTGGAAGAAAAGGTATCCATCATCCATATACAAACTTCCAACATCTGCCCCATCTGCAGTAAGGTGTTTGCCCAGGCGTTTGTTCAATATGTCTAAATTATAGACATCGCCTTTCTGTATGCCTAAAATGGTATTGAGTATCGAATCACTGTATTTTGTATTTCCACGCCAAACTATATCGCCAAAATAGAACTGGCTTCCTTCATTTACCTGTATAAAAAGATTAATGTTATTGCGATCATAAATCGGAGTATCCCTTAAGATAACAGCATTTCGGTAGCCCCTGGAATTATAATAATTTAAAACACTCTCCTTATCATCGATATATTTTGTTTCACTGAATTTAGCACCGCTAAAACCTCTTATCCTGAAATAAGGATCAACATAGTCCCTGGTTTTGGTAATAGACATAAAACCAACGTCCTTAATATAATCCTTAAACAGAGGCCTGGAAACTGTATCGCCAAAAGGATTTTTTACCACAATAGGAAAAAGGGTAATACGGTTCATCTCCTTGGTGCCCTTCATTTGCTTTTTAAGCTTCTGACTGGCAATGTTTTCATTACCGCTAAAGTTGATGGAGTTAACTCTTACTTTATTTCCTTTTTTGATAATGAATGTTATTGCAATTGCATTATTTAATGCAGCCACGGGCTCCTCCTTTAACTGTATATCTACATTGCGAAAACCCTTGCCGTAATAATATTTGCGAATGGCTTCTACGGCACTTAGTTTCATATTTTCTGTTACAACCCTGTCTTTTGCCAATGCCACTTTGGGCTCAAGATCATCTCTTTCGCCTTTCTTAATACCTTCAAATTTAAAGCTGGCTAACCGGGGTCTTTCTGTGATGGCAAACTCCACAGACAGATCAGTGCCCACCAGTTTGGTAAAATAGATCTTTACATCGGAAATGAGGCTTTGGCGCCATAATTTGGCAATGGCTTTACCAAAAACATCTGTTCCGGGAATGATCACTTTGTCCCCCACAGCAAGTCCGGAAATAGAGATGATCAGGTTGGCATCAAAAGCCCTGGTTCCGGTTACTGTTATTTCTGCAATGGTATATTCCTTTGGTATTTTGGAAGTAAAGATACCCTCTAATTCAGGGTTAATAGAAACAGGATCCTGGGCCATCACTAACTGGCTGCTGAATAGTAAACTGGCAATAATAAAAATTCCTTTGTAGATCCTCTGCATCAATTGGTTTTTATAACGTGCGGCAAATTAAGCCCAATAATTAAAACTATTTGTTAACCTCATCCTAAATCATTAGCAAAAATGAATATAAGA
>JBDSXS010000254.1:0-22515 GCA_039926045.1 Ferruginibacter sp. | reverse complement strand
ATAAAACCATTTGCAATGAATCAAAATAAAAAAATAACCTGCCTCTTCATTGATATTGGCGGTGTATTACTAACCGATGGGTGGGGACATGCATCCCGGCAGCTGGCGGCGGAAAAGTTTGGGCTGGACCTGCCGGAAATGGACACAAGGCACAAGATGACTTTTGATACCTACGAAACGGGTAAGCTTACACTTGATGAATACCTTGACCGTACCGTGTTTTATGAAGAGCGGGCGTTTAGTAAAGAGGAGTTCCGGGAGTTTATGTTTTCACGATCGCAACGGTTGCCGCAGATGATCGAATTTATAACTGCCTTAAAAAAGAAGTATGCCTTAAAGATCGCCGTGGTAAGCAATGAAGGAAGGGAACTGAATGAATACCGGATCGAAACATTTGGCCTTGGCGCTTTTATTGATCTTTTTATATCGAGCTCCTATGTCCATTTGCGTAAACCTGATATTGACATATTTAAACTGGCACTGGATATAGCACACGTGCAACCCGGTGAACTGATCTACATAGAAGACCGGCCCATGTTTGTAAGTGTGGCTGCCAGCCTGGGCATAGAAGGGATACATCATATTAGTTATGAAGATACCCGGGCCAGGCTTGAGGTATTTGGGTTAAAGCTTTAAAGGTGTCACCTTTTCAAAAGGTGACACCTTTAAAGCTTTGCCAGCCACCCTTTCAGTTAAATGTATTGCTCTACAGCAGCAAATAACTGTTCTTTAGTGAACGGTTTGGCCAGGTAGATGTCAGCACCATTTTCGAGAGCCACATCAGCTGCCGCTTTGTCGAAACCTGAGATCATAATGACCTTAAGTGCAGGATGTGCTTTTTTTATCAATGGAATAAAGTCCATACCAAGACCGTCGGGGAGTTTATTATCCAGTATAACCACGGAGGGCTCGTTTTGCTCCAGGTATGCTGTAGCTTCGGCTAAGGTTTTTACATGATCCAGCTCTATTCCTTTGCCGGTAAGCAGGATGTTTATTAAAAGGCACATATCACCTTCATCTTCTACGATCAATACGTTTTTTGCTTTTGAATTTGCCATTATTTTTACCAGTTATTTAGGTTCGGGGTTGTATCACAAATTACGGACCAATTTCAGTCCTCCCCATCTCCCGGGCAGACAGCGAAAATAATAATATCTTCTTTATCTTTCTGTAAATAGTAGCTTTGATTTTAAGATCAAACCAATAATATGAAAAGAATGCTCACTGTCTTGTTTTTGCTTGCGGCAATCAATGCTTTTGCCCAGGGTGATACATTAAAAGCAAGAAAGGCAAGATCAAAGATAGATGAGGAGGTTATTGTAAAAGCTATGGTTGCCGGTTCAAAAATTATTGATAAAGATGGTAAAAGGATACTGATACTCAGCCTGGATAAACCTTATCCAAACACGCCATTGCAGGTCATATTTTTTAATAAAGCGTATACAGATCTAAACCTGCAATATTTATTAGACGGGAAAACTATTATTATAAAAGGCACAGTTACTATTTATAATGATAGGTCCCAGATCATTGTAAGTGATGTTCATAATTTTACAGTTTTGCCAAATTAAGAGGTGTCACCTTTTCCAAAAGGTGACACCTCTTAATTCGTTTAACTAAAAGCACCACATTGAACCCCATGTTTGCCTATATATAATAAAAGCCGTAACTTTTACCAGGAGCAACCCTCAAGCTTAATTTTACGATTAACTTTAAAACACAGATAATTGCTTTCGCCGAATGAGTTAACGCTGTATATCAGGGGCTGCGCCCTGAATGAGAGAGAGAGTCAAAAGATGATCTATAACTCTTTCTATGGATATGCTATGGCGATATGCGATTGTTATGCCAATAATGAAGATGATGCAGTTGAGATATTAAATGATGGCTTTCTTAAGATATTCAAGGAAATACACCGGTTCAAGCCAGCTTATACCAACGAGGTAAATTCATTTAAAGGGTGGCTGAGAAAAATAATGGTCTGTACCGCCATCGATCATTTCAGGAAAAATAAGAAACACAGGGTAGTAGGGGAGCTTGATATAGCTACCATAAAAGCACATACCAACGAGGAGAATGCCCTGGAAAAATTATCTTATGATGAGATCATCCGTTTCATCCAGGATCTTTCCCCCGCATACAGAACAGTATTGAACCTTTTTATCATAGAAGGGTTTAGTCATGAGGAAATAGCAGAACAGTTGGGTATTGCTGTTGGTACTTCAAAATCAAACCTGGCAAAAGCAAGAAAACAGTTACAAAGAATAATATTCAGTCAAAATAAAATAGCAGAGATAAAAAATGTTGGATGAAGAAATGGACGATATGATCAGGCGGGCGGCAGAGAACCATCACCCAACTTATAATGATAAGGCATGGGAGAAGATGGAAATGCAGCTGGATAAACATTTACCGCAAAAAAAAGACAGGAAAAAATTGATATTCTTCCTGCTGTTCTTTTTATTGTTGGGCGGGGGGCTGTTGTTTACCATGACCCGGTTTATGGGAAATAAAGACCAGGTGTCTCAAAATGAACCCGGCAAGCAGGGCCATGAGAAATCAACTTCAGAAACTTTATCAAATGAACCCGGAACTGAAAAGAATGCTGCACTGGTAGCTGAAAATAGCAATAAGGAAAATGCTGGAGATCAAATTGCCGGTGATCAGCCTGGCGATAACAGGTCAACAAATACCCAGTCTGCCAACAATACAACAACAGTCAACAGGCCGAATGGTAATAAAGCTATAGCTACATTCAATGATCAGCAACAGCAAAATGAGGATAACATCAATACAAATAATTTGGGCAGGAATAAAAAATTCACAAGGCCCGGCAAAGGAAGATCAAAAATAAATATTACAGCTGCAAAGCCTTTTGAGGAATTAGCAGTTGCTGAAAATGGGGCAAGGAATAGCATACTGCAGACAAGTAAAAACAAGCCAAATAACGGCAAAACCAAAAACAAAATGAATGTGCAGGTAACTGCTGCTGACCCTGTTGAAAATGCAGAAGACAAAAGCGTAGCTCCAAATTCAACAACTGATAAGAACGAAGTGAATGAACAGGTTGAAGCGAAAGCAAAAGCTGAGTTGGAGGAAGAAATAGCTAAGAAGAAGAAAGAGGAAAAAGAGAAGGAGAAAGAAAAAGATAAAGAAAAAGAGCCGGCAGTAGCGGAGAACAAATCTACAGCATCAATCGATAAACCAAAAGATCCGGAGAAAAAGAAAACTGACAAAAAATTCACATCTAATTTCGGTCTTACATTTTCTGTTGGCCCTGATGCCAGTTTTGTTTCGTTAAAGAGGTTTGGAAAAATTAATCTAACGTATGGAGCAGGGCTTAGTTACAACTTTGCAAAAAGACTTACTGTGAGAACAGGGTTTTATTTTACTAAAAAAATATACACGGCTTCACCCGAAGAGTATCATACACCCGGCGGTAATTATCCTCATCTTACCGGCGTAGATGCCAATTGTAAGGTTTATGAGATACCGCTTAGCCTGGCTTATAGTTTTGGACAAAGAAAAAAGCATAACTGGTTTGGCAATGTAGGGCTTTCATCTTTTATTATGAAAAAAGAAGACTATACTTACAACTATAAAAATTACGGTCAAACTTATACTTATTATAAAGAGGTTAATAATGAGAACAAACATTATTTTTCTGTACTGACCCTTTCCGGGGGTTATAATTACCGTGTAAGCAAAAGGGTATCTATCCAGGCAGAGCCTTACCTGCAACTGCCTTTAAGCGGAATAGGCGCGGGCAAAATAAAACTGAATAGCACGGGCGTTTTGTTTACTGTTACCGTAAAACCATTCGCTAAAAAGAAATAAAATTATTTATCGAACGGTATACAAATGATCAAAACGATTGTCAGGCTGAGCTTGTCGAAGCCGATTTAATCAAGAGAGGATGAAATTATTTAATTACACCGCCTTCGACAGGCTCAAGGCTGACAACTCTTCAAATTAAGCCACTACTATAATTACTGACAGGTAATAAAATAATTAAAAACTTCCATAAAATTTGGCATTTCGAACGAAGAGAGAAATCTATACCATAATTAAGCAAAACAGATTTCCCACTTCGTTCGAAATGACAGTACTGATAACGACAGGTTATACAAATAATTAAAGGCTTCTTAAAAAGAAGCCTTTAATTATTCAGTGATCATAGCGTTAATCATTTTTTCTTCTTATCCCTGAACACAACAAAATTGCGGGAAACTGTAAAGCCCCAGCGCCATTGTCCTTTGTTCCAGGCGGAAGTTGTTCGTGGAATGAAGCGGTTTTCGAGAATGCTGGTGGTATTGGTAAAATTCACATGAAACACATGGCCGGGTGTGACGAGTTCCAAACCAACACCCAAAACATCACGCAGGTGTATGTTCTTCGCCCTTAAAGAATCAAGATTGACGGGTGAACGGAAACCATGAAAATAATCAGCAATAAAAACAAACCTTTTATAAACAGGAACACGTATAGCGGCACCCATGGCAAAAACAGCTTTCTTATCGCCCGGCACCACATGATTGGTATGTACGAAAGTTGGGTTCAACTGCAAACTGAGTATGTTGCCAAATTTACGGGCCACCATTAACTGTATTACCTGGCTCTGGCGATCGGAAGAAGATTTAAAATAACCTTCCTTACTTGAGTCTGTACTTGCTTTCTGTGATGAAATAACACCATTTACAAACATCGCAATGGATAAGGGATGGGATGGATCATTTTCCCTTTGCTCCAGGAATTTATATTTAAAGCCGAGTTCCCATAACTGCACCAGTTGGTCATTTCCTTTGTTACGTGATACGATCACGTTCAGTTTGTTTGTGATCCCCAGCAGGAAAGCGATCTTGATATCTGTTGAATTATCGAGGCCATACGCATTTTTTATGCCGCCGAATTTACCCCCGATATCTCCAAAAAGATGTACCACTTTAAATTCAAGGTGCCCCTTTTGTAACACTTCCACCGTATTGGCATTGATAAGCCTTTGCGCATAAAAAACCTTTACCGGCATTTTTCCTGCAGGTGCCGTGGCTTTATTGTCAAGCTCATTCATCAGGTTATTTGATGCAGTGTCCTGGGCTGACAGGCGAAACCCCATCAGCATATACATACAGAAAAGCAGTGTTCTCATAAAAAATAGTTTTTTTGGTATTGTTACATTTTAAAAAATGATGGCAGCCTGAGTTTGTCGAAGGCAGGTTACGGAGTTGTAAATCGTCTTCGACAAGTTCAGCCTGACATTCGTTTTAGATTTAAATTTTTCAAAATTGAAACACTACCTGGTTGTTTGATAAAATGATTTGCTGAAAATAAATCGTAAGAAATGTTTGCGGGGTTGCCAGTAGATCTGCCGGGATAATTTTTTTTGTATAACAGATATTAGTACCTTCTGCCCCAATGAATAGAAAATTCATACGGGATATTTCGGCGAATACAGCCCAGGTGATCATAGTACAATGCTGTGGACTTGTTATATTTTATTTGCTTTCAACAAGACTGGATAAAAATGAATTTGGAGAGATCAATTGGGCCCTGGCAGTACTCATGACGGCATTTGGCATTTTATCATTTGGCATCGACCAGGTATCTATAAAACGATTCGCTTCGGGTAATAATGCCAAACAATTACTTTCCATTTATTGCATGCACGTTTTAGCAGCAGGTACCATTTTTTATATTATGTTATGGATAAGTGACGCTGTGTTCTCCTCATTTTTCGGAGCTCATCACCTGTTATTGATCCTGGGCTTGGCAAAGCTGATGATCTTTTTTTCTACACCGTTTAAACAGCTGGCAAACGGATTGGAAAGATTCAAGCCTTTACTGATCATGTCTGTTTGCTCTAATGTTTTACGTAGCATAACCCTTATCATTTTTGCTTACCTGGATCAAATAGACCTCAACACTGTTGTTATTATTTTCATTGCAGGAGATGTAGCCGAACTGCTGCTCTGCGTGGTCATTACACAGTTCATCATTAAAGTGGGAGTTAGCCCCAGGTGGAATAAGAAAGAATATAAAGACCTTGTTACCGAAGCGCTCCCTCAATTTGGCGTTTCAGTCTTTTCATCAGCACTGGCCCGTTTCGACTGGATCTTCCTTGGGCTTCTTGCGGGTAATATTATATTGGCAGATTATAGTTTTGCTTACAAGGTCTTTGAAGTGGCAACGCTGCCGATGCTAATCATAGCGCCGGTACTAATTCCCAGGTTCACAAAATTATTTCATCCTTCGGCAACTGAAATAACGGCAACAAAAAAAGCTGACCTGTTTATATTATTGCGTATTGAAATGATCATCGCAGCCCTGGCAGCACTTGTGCTGAACATACTCTGGGTACCGGTGATAGATCTGCTTACCCAGGGTAAATATGGTGCTGTTAACAAACACACGATCCTGCTTTTATCCGCAAGCATGCCATTTTTATTTTTCAATAATTTTTTATGGACAATAAATTTTGCAAAAGGCCGGCTTAAAATGATCTTTTATATTTTCCTGGCCTGTTTCCTGGTTAACCTGGCCGGCGATCTTATATTGATCCCGCTCTTTAAAGCCGAAGGAGCAGCAATTGCTTACCTGGCTGCTATCATAGTTCAGTCGGTACTGTACTTTCAACAAACAAAAATGGAAGGCTTAAAACAAAACAGCTATGCCATTCTGCTCTGCCCGGCATTTGCTTTGCTAAGCGCCGGTTTGGCTTACCTGTTTTTTACTGATACAGTTTTCATCATGATATCTTCATTAATTATTTACTTTTTATGCCTGGTAGTTTCCCGGCAGATCCGCTTTGCCGATTGGCTTGCATTTAAAAGAATTACAGGCATTTAGGGGCAACCCCGCTACCCCGGTTTACGATTATACAGCATGATCTAATAAGAAATATGCCTGTAGTGTGAAAAAAACCCCCTTTCCTTCTTTTATATTGACAAAACCAGGTGTTATAGACTGGAAGCTTCTAATTTTTCTCTTACTATTCCTCAACGTAAAACTACTGATAAAACTGGCGGCGCTTATTATCATATATGTTTTAAGACCCGATTTTAAATTTGGATTTCGCTTCAGCGGATCACGGCTGCCTCTTTTTTATGTTTTGATCATTGGCACAGGCATTATCACCTGGTTGTTCAGCGGGCTGATCAGTGATCTTAATTATGATATTGTACTGGCTACCGGGATCTTGTTTTGGGTGCTGTGTATCCTGGCCATTCATCAAATAAAACTGGCGGTTGAAATAAACGATCCTCAAGTTATTTACCATACTATTGTTGTTTTTTTTATTTTGAATGCACTTGTTTCGCTGGCTGTTTATGCAGGGATCGTTTGGGAAACGGGAGCCATCAATCCATACCGGTACCAGGGAAATTTTCAAAAATACTTTATCGGTACGGGCGACTATATAAAAGGTATTAGTTTTGATACCTCCACTACCAATGCTGTTTTAAATTCATTTGGCGTCATTTATTTTCTTTTACGGGGCAAATACCTGCTCACCATATTATGCATGGCGGTTTTATTATTGACCGGTAGCAATATCAGCAACCTGCTGCTGTGTGCTGTATTGGTATTTGTATTTTTCTTCCAGACTAATAAAGATCAAAAAAGCATCATTGTTGTTTGCCTGCTGATGATGATCATTTTTTTTGTAAAAATATCCCCACAGAATAATGATTACGTAACCAATGCCTATCAAAAACTTTTTAACAAGCAGCCAGCCACCAAAACAATTATAACCAATATTCCCATTACCGAAAGACCGGACAGTACTTTAACCGGTGAAGAAAGAAAACAGAAGATTGCACAGTTGTACATGGATAGTATTAATATATCCGTGTTCGAAAAAAATAAAAAAAAGATATTGGTAGGATCAGCACCCATGTCAATAGCAGGGTTTACCGAAAAGCCCGAAATACCCAAAGACAGTATTCATACACCTGCCTTTCAGCACAAAAATGATACAAATGCAATTGAAAAAAATCTCCTGCTGTTTGTAGAAAAAAATAATGTGCAAGTGCCTATTTCAGCCGGACTGGAAACCCGGTCAAAGTTGCCGGGTAAACTGGTTGCCCTGCAACAAACTTCCCGCTATTTTAAGGAGCATCCGGGTAAATTAATAGCCGGCACAGGTATCGGCAATTTCTCTTCAAAACTTGCTTTTCGTGCAACTTCCATGAAAGTAACAGGCAGCTACCCCGAAAAGTATAGCTACATCAATGAAGATTTTAAATCCAATCACCTTGATCTGTATGTATATTATTTTTCCAACAAAGATGGTTATCATTCAATAATCAACAGTCCCAATTCCGCATACGACCAGTTAATGGCTGAATACGGATTGATGGGAATACTTTCATTCGCCTTTTTTTATGTTGCATTTTTTGCCAAGCACCTGAGCAAACGGGCATGTGCTATTCCATTGTTTTTATTTTTCCTGGGGGCCTTATTTATCGAATATTGGTTTGAACAATTATCGATTGTCATTTTTTTTGAGTTGTTGCTGTTGCTGAATATTAAAGAAATAACTGTTAATAAGAATCATGAAATCAACTGATCCAAAAATAACTGTATTAATGCCGGCTTATAATGCAGAAAAGTATATCAGTGCAGCTATTCAGTCTGTTTTAGATCAAACTTTTCATGATTTTGAATTATTGATCATCAATGACGGGTCAACCGATGCTACCGAAAAGATCATACGTTCTTTTACGGATGACAGGATTCGGTTTATCAACCAGGCGAATCATGGAGTTGCTGCTGCATTAAATATGGGACTGCTGAATGCCAATTCCAGCCTTATTGCCCGTTTTGATGCAGATGATATTTGTTTTAAAGAGCGGTTGCAAATTCAGTATGAAGCTTTATGCAGTCACCCGGAATATATTATCATTGGCTCGGATGCAGAGTATGTCAACAGCGCAGGCGAATATGTATTTACGGGCAGGCTTCCGGCATATAGTTCTACCGAAATTCAGCAACTGCATTTTGCCAAATGTCCGTTCATTCATTCTGCAGTCATGTTCCGGAAAGAAAATATTTTGCAGGCTGGCGGTTATCATGAACAGGCATATACTTTTGAGGATCATTTATTGTGGTCAAAGATCACCCCGCAAAATAAAACATGTAATCTTCCGCAGCCATTGATACAGGTAAGATTAAATCCGGAATCGGTATGTATAGATGAAAAATGGAGGACAAAAAGATTTCATGAAATAAAATCCAGGGCCATCCGGGAAGGCAATATCACTGATGAAGAAGGGAATGAATTACTGCATATTTTAAAAAAGCAGGATACGCCTAAGATCAAAGAAGGGTCCTACTACTCTTTATTGGGGAAAAAATATACCTGGGATAATCACCAGCCCAAAAAAGCAAGAAGTTACCTGGGCAGAGCCATCAGTATACGCCCGGGCAGGATGGAGAGTTATTTTATTTGGGCTTTAAGTTTTTTCCCTAAAAGTTTTATTAACTGGATGTATAAAAATATGCCAGGCAAAATTTAAGTATGAAAGTTGCATTTATCGTCAGGTCAACATTATTTACAGTAAAAGGCGGTGATACCATCCAGGTGGAAGAAACTGCCCGTCACCTGCGAAAACTGGGTGTGGAAGTGGATATCATAAAAGCCAATGAAAAAATATATTATGCTTCATACAGCCTGCTGCACTTTTTTAATATCATTCGGCCTGCAGATATTTTAGTTCACATAAAAAGATCGGGCAAACCATTTGTTGTATCAACTATCCTGGTTGATTATACTGCTTATGATAAACAGCAACGCGGAGGGATGGCAGGTAAATTATTCAGCATATTATCTCCCGGTCGCATTGAATATCTAAAAACAGTTTACAGGTCTTTACGCCGGCAGGATCCATTGGTAAGTATTTCTTATTTATGGAAAGGACATCAGCGAAGCATACAGGAGATCCTGGAAAAAGCCAGCGCTGTGTTTGTTCATGCAATAGAAGAGTATCATGAACTTGTGAGATCGTATAAAGTTGCCCCTCCATTTGCCGTTATACAAAATGGGATTAATACAGAACTCTTTAAACCCAGCATAGCCATTGGCAAAGAAACTAACCTTGTGCTTTGCGTGGCACGCATTGAGGGAATTAAAAACCAATACAACCTGATCAGGGCATTGAATAACAGCCCATACAAATTGGTATTGATCGGTGATGCTTCGCCCAATCAAAAAGAATACTACCGGCAATGTAAAAAAATTGCTGCCAGAAACATATCATTTATCGATCATTTGCCCCAGGCGCAGCTGGTTGATCATTATGCAGCGGCAAAAGTTCATATACTGCCAAGTTTTTTTGAGGTTTGCGGTCTTTCTTCCATGGAAGCTGCAGCAATGGGCTGCAGGGTTGTAATTACAAATAATGGGTATGCACGGTCGTATTTTGAGGATGCGGCTTTTTATTGTGATCCTGCGCAACCCGCTACCATTCTCCAGGCTGTTGAAAATGCAATTACAGCTGATACCAATGGTGAGTTGCAACATCATGTTATCCTTAATTATGACTGGCAAAACACAGCAAAGAAAACACTGAGTGCTTATAAAAAATATATTAGAGAATGCGGTCATTAAACATAGCCATAATAGGATCAAGAGGCATTCCCAACAATTATGGTGGGTTTGAACAAATGGCACAATGGCTTGCGGTGGGGCTGGTAAATAAAGGGCATGTGGTGACCGTTTATA
This sequence comes from Ferruginibacter sp., assembly GCA_039926045.1. Classification (GTDB taxonomy): domain Bacteria; phylum Bacteroidota; class Bacteroidia; order Chitinophagales; family Chitinophagaceae; genus Ferruginibacter. The sequence continues at coordinate 11,798 of JBDSXS010000254.1, read as the reverse complement.
ATTCACAAGATCATCCATACAAAGAAAAAGAATGGAACGGTGTTAAACTCATTCATTGTTATGATGCGGAGAAATCCATTGGTACGGCAGGACAGTTTATTTATGATCTTAACTGTATACTCAACGCCAGGAAAAAAAATTATGATGTTTTGTTGTTTCTTGGATATACCAGTAGTTCTGTATGGGGTAGATTGTTTCCAAAGAATGCAGTGATCATTTCCAATATGGATGGAATGGAATGGAAGCGGACAAAATATTCCGCACCGGTTAGATCTTTTTTGAAATACGCAGAGAGACTTGCTGTAAAATACAGTCATTACCTGATCGCCGATTCAAAAGCTATACAAACATACCTCGAACAGAAATACCAGGCTACCCCCAAATATATTCCCTATGGCGCAGTAATTGCCGAAACCGCAAACGAATTGATATTAAAGGATCTTCGGATTATAAGATCCAATTACTATATGCTGATGGCAAGAATGGAGCCTGAGAACAATATTGACATGATCCTGCGTGGATTTTGCGGGAGCAATTCAACAAATAAATTTATCGTGGTAGGTAATTTTAATAATTCATTTGGCAAGTTGATGTTTGAAAAATATGGAAAGGATGCAAGGGTGCATTTTGCCGGTGCTGTTTTTGATCCTGAAAAAACTGCTGCACTGCGAAGGTTTTGCAAACTTTATTTTCACGGCCACAGTGTAGGGGGCACCAATCCCTCGCTACTGGAAGCCATGGCTCATGGCTGCCCTGTAGCAGCGCATGATAATGTATTCAACCGGGCTGTTTTACAGGAAGATGCTTTTTATTTTAATACTGCAGAAGATGTGCTGCACATTATTAATGAACAGGGAGGTGGCCAGGTAAACATGATAAATAATAATTTAAAGAAAATTGATGAGCAATTTAACTGGCCCTCCATTATAACGGGATATGAAGAATTTATTATTGACTGCTGTAACCGATCCCGAAAATGAAAAACGTATTTTTTATTAACGATATAACCGAAAATAAGATAAGCTTTTATCACCTGGCTTGTTTTCTTGCTGTATTACCTTTTGATTTTTTTTACAGTGAAATTATTTTGATAAGCTTTGCACTTCATACCCTGCTTCATGCAAAGAGAGCAAACCTTGCAAATATATTCACTAAACCAGTTGGGGTAATTAGCTCACTGTACCTGTTGGGACTGGTTGCCATCCTGTATAGCCCGGATATACGGGAAGCAGTGAATGTTGCTACCAGGCAATTAGCTATTTTGATATTGCCAGTCTTATTTGCACTCTCCAACCTCGACCTTCGAAAGTATACCATGAACCTGGTATGTATCTTTGGATTCGCCTGCACCCTCACCATGCTGTACCTGTATGCTGATGCACTGCATACCATATTCTATTTTAAGCTTCCACTAACATCGCTGTTCAGGTTGATATTTATGAATCATAATTTTTCAGCTCCCATTGGAATTCACGCTACCTATTTGTCTGTTTATACAGCTTTCTCATTGATCTCTTTTTTATACCTGGTTGTAACAAAGAAAGCCCTGCAGCAAAAATGGGTTTATGTAGTTGCTACAGTTATTTTGTTTGCGGGCCTTTTGCAGCTTTCATCCCGGTCTGTTTTTGTCGCATTTTTAATTGTCATTAACCTGGTATTTCCTTTTCTACTTTTTAAAGGAAGAAAACTTGTACGGATATTTTTAACAACTTCACTTATTTCTGTCGCACTATTGCTGCTTATATACAATATTGATTCATTTAAAACAAGATATATCAATGAATTAAAAGTTGACCTGACCGGCCATTTTAAAATAATTGAAAATACGGAGCCAAGGCTGGCAAGATGGAATGGTATTTTTGAATTGATCAAAAGATCGCCCATAATTGGCTATGGCAGCGGATCGGAAAAAAAATTGTTGAAAGAAAAATATTTTGAAAAGGGGTTGTATAATTCATACCTGAATGAGTTCAATGCGCACAATGAATACCTAAGCATATTGATCAAAACAGGCGTTATTGGCCTTATTCTTTTCCTCTATGTTTTATATTTCGGATTTGCATCGGCGATCAGGACCAGGGATACATTGTTCTTAAGTTTTATGGTAATTATTACCGTGGTCTCATTATCCGAGAATATACTTGACCTGAATAAAGGGATATTCTTTTATGCTTTTTTCTTTGCGGTCTTCCTGGGGAAAGAAAGGTTGCAAACAGTGAAAAATACTGTGGCAGAGGTAAGTAAACCAGGCAACCCCAATAACTTAAATTCCGTTTTAATATCAGAAAATAACAACAGATGAATGCTCTTTCAGTAGTAATAATCACGTACAATGAGGAAAAAAATATCAAACGTTGTATTGAATCCGTTCTTGCCGTAGCCGATGAGATCATAGTGATAGATTCTTTCTCTGATGATAACACAGTCGCAATTGCAACTTCACTGGGTGCTATGGTAAAACAATCGGGTTTTGACGGGTACATCAATCAAAAGAACAAGGCCATTAGTCAGGCAACAAATGATTATGTTTTGCTGCTGGATGCCGATGAATTTTTGAGTAATGAACTAATAGTTTCCATATTAAAGGAAAAAAATAATTTTGAATTCAGGGCTTACAGCATGAAGCGTTGTAATATTTTCAGGGAGCAATATATCAGGCATGGCTTGTGGTATCCCGATAAAAAATTACGCCTTTTTGATAAAAGGATCGGGTACTGTGGAGGACTGAACCCCCATGATAAAATAGAAATGAAGGAAGCCGTTGAAGTGAAATTGCTTGAGGGAGACCTGTACCATCATACTTTCGGAACCATTGAAGCATACCGGAAAAGAAATGATGAAGTAAGTACGGTTATATCGCAATCCCTGTATGATGCCGGGATAAGAAGAACAAGATTAAAAATTATTTTCAGCCCATTATGGGCTTTTATCAACGGCTACTTTTTAAGACTGGGTTTTTTAGAAGGATACAATGGATTTATCATCGCCGTGCTTACGGCCCAGCAGAGCTATTTAAAATATCAAAAACTGCGGCAACTGCAAAGACAGGATATTGCTGAGGTTGCCTGGAAATAATATAACAACAATTGACGCATACTGCACAAAACATATTGAAAACACTGGGCTATTTTGACCTGTTCCAATATCCTTTAACTAAGGAGGAGATGTGTTTATTTCATGCAGAATATATTTCACATACCGTAATTGCAATTGCCCTGGAGGAACTGATACATGATAAAACTGTTTTCAGGTTTGATGAATTTTATTCATTGAAAAATGACCCTTCACTGGTTCAAAGAAGACGTAACGGCAATATATTGGCCAACGCACAGATGAAGACTGCGGTGAAAGTGGCGGGCTTTCTCTCGGGGTTTCCCTATGTGAAGGGGATCGCTGTTTCAGGATCTTTATCTAAGAATTTTGCCAATGAAAAAAGTGACATTGATTTTTTTATTGTTACCGAAGCCAACAGGTTATGGATAGCCAGGACCTTTATGCACCTGTATAAAAAACTCATTTTTTTAACGGGCCGCCAAAACCGGTATTGCATGAACTATTATGTAGATGAGGCCGGGCTTGAAATAGCAGAAAAAAATATTTTTACTGCTATGGAAATTGTGACCTTAAAACCCATGCAGGGCAGGAGCGGGCTGGATCATTTTATGGCAGGTAATGCCTGGACAACAAAATATTTTCCGGCAAAACCTGTTGCCATTGGAGACGTAGCCGAAATAAAGCCAGGGCTTTTCAGGAAGGCTGTTGAAAAAATACTGTACGGCAGGGCGGGAGACAGGATAGATACCTGGCTGATGAATATTACCGGAAAGCGCTGGCAAAGGAAAACAGAAAAAAAGCGGTTGAATAGCAGGGGAGGCTTTATGGGCATGGCTGTTGACAGGCATTTTTCCAAACCCGATCCTAAAAATTTCCAGGATAAAGTAGTTGAACAGTACCGTGTTAAAGTGCAGCAATTATTGCAGGCTCAGCATAAAACCGCTACGCTGGTTTTATAAAGTTTATTTTTTCTGCAGGGAGATGATATAATAATCGCCCATATTTTTCCAGGGCCATTTCCTTTTCCATTTATTTTCTTTTGACCGTAAGAAGGAAAATCCCTTCGGATGTTTTTCTGCAAATCCTTCCATATAGGAGGGCGGGACTAATGTACACAGCCCTTCCAGGTCCAGCAGGTCAAATTCATTTTTCAAATGTTTGATCACATAAGAAGGATTATAATACCAGCATGTAAAAAAAGTTCCTTCAATATGCGCAGTTACACCATTACGCCCAAAAAACCTGCGGAATGCCGTCTTGAATTTTCCTTTGAACAACAACAAAAATTCCCACAAACAAAATTTTGGTAAAATCACCAGTGTTGCTATCCCACCTGTTTTTAATAAGGGTGCGAATGAATGCAATACCTTATCCAGTTCGCACGTACAATTCAAGCCGGCAAAATTTGAAAAGATAAGGTCATACTCTTTTTTAAGCTGCAGGTCTTTCAGTGCGGTATAAGAAATGAGTTCTGTACTGATCTTTTCATTCAAGCCAGCGGCAGCGGTTTTTTGTTTTAAAATTTGATGCATGCCTTCAGAAATGTCGGTAGCATGTACCTGGTGTCCGCGGGATGCAAACCATATGGCATCTTCGCCGGTACCACTGTTCAATTCAAGAATAGAACTGTTATTGCCAATATATTGCAGCACATGGTCCCTTACCCTTTCCCTTTTATATTGGATAATGGAATTGGGCAGGTACAGTTCATCAAAGATCTTTGATTGCAGATCGAAAGCAGCAGCTGCAAGTTGTTCATTATGCCCACTTACACTCATGATTTTTCCAGTTGAAGTAGTTTTTGTTTTTCAAGAAAAGCTGCCGGCGCATAATACAACCCTGATAAAGCTTTCTTCACTGTTCTGAAATTAGTTTTTAATGGATGTAGAAAAAGCTGCTGTATATTTTCAAATGCAATATGCTTTCGGTAAGTTTTGTGTACATACCTGTGCAGTTGTTTGTAAAATGCTGGCTGGTATGTATTGCGGAACATCAGGGCCAGTTCATCAGAATCGGTCCAGTTGCTTTTTTCATGCAGTTGGTTCTTTACCTTTTCAAAAAAAACAGTGCCGGGCAAAGGGTAGGAAACTGATATACCGATCTCATGCGGCAGCAATTCATTGATCATCGAAATTGTCTTTTCAATATCTGCTTTGGTCTCACCGGGATAACCAAACTGTATGAAGAAAGAAGGCTTGATGCCATTCTTTTTCAATAGCCGGGTGGCTTCATATATCTGCTCCACGGTTATTCCCTTATCCATCGCATCCAGGATCTTTTGAGCACCACTTTCTGCACCCATCCAGATATTATCACAACCTGCCCTGGCCAGGTCCTTTATATTATTTTCCTGTAAAAGCAGGTCAACCCTTCCCTGCATTTTAAATTTGAATTGGAGCTTTTCTTTTTCTACGAGATCAGCAAAGGCATTAACCCAACCAGGCTTCAATCCAAAAATATCATCACAGAACCAGATATGGTCAAAATGAAATTTTGCTTTCAATAGATGCAATTCAGCGATCACATTTTCCGGGCTCCGGCTGTTATATCGATTGCCGTAAATGGGTTTGGCACACCAGTTACACTTAAAAGGGCATCCCCTTGTGGTTCCCATATTCATCGAAAAATAGCCTGCATGTTTTAACCACATGTTGCGGTAAGGTTCCATATCAATAATATCCCATGCAGGAAAAGGAAGCGTATCCAGTTCTTTCATTACAGATCTTCTTGGCGTTTTCACAATTGCATTGTTGTGTTTAAATGCCAGCCCTTCAATGGTAAAGAAATATTTATTCCGGTCGGTGGAGACCTGCCTATCGGACAGGACCGGGGCCATGGCGTGATCATTCCGGTCGGTGAGGACACCGACCGGGGCAGCTCCGTGATTGGTGTCTCCACCAACCACCTCCATGCCGTGGTTGGTGTCCCCACCAACCACCCCAATGCCATGGTTGGTGTCCCCACCAACCACCTCCATGCCATGGTTGGTGTCCTCACCAACCACATTAGAAATCGCATTTACCAACTCCAGCAAAGTCAATTCAGCTTCCCCCAATAAAATAAAATCTGCTCCTTCATTCAAATACATTTCATAGTGATCAGTAGAATCGGAGCTTGATACAATCACCGTGCAACCTCTTTCTTTTGCAAGCCTTATCATTTTAAAAGAGGCTTCACGCATGTTGGTGAGACACATCTTGGTCAGGTAATTGAATCCATCATCATACATGACTAAGAGATCAGGATCTTTTTCTTGCAGGTGAGGGATCAATTCTTCGGGATGTTTAGCAAACATGGTATCAAATAAGCTGACATCATACCCATGTGATCTTGTCAAAGCTGCTGCATATAAAGTACCCAAAGGGGCATACGGCTGTCCTGTGGCCCATTGCTTGGGGTCAAAGCGTAAAAAATAGGAATGCGAAAAAAGTATTTTTTTCATACCTCACCCTCGTTCTCCCGATATTATCGGGAGAGGCATCGGGCATTATTATTTATTTAAACATTTGTAATTAAGCATTTCAACTTTTTTATTTCTATTCATCACTTTCAAATCAAATAGTTTTTTGTGCAGCAAAAAATGATCTTCTCTTTTATCTTCCAGTTCCCTCTCCTTCGCAGAGGGGTTGTCCACAGGACTCTGCGAGGGGTGAGGTCGTTTTATAACTTCATCCCTGGTGAAAGATTTAAAAAGCATACGCATTTCACACAAGTTTCATTTTTAGCTATATCTAAATTTTTTCTGAAATCAATGGCAGTTTCGCTGTTAATGATCTTATCGAGTGATGCTGTTTTAATATTGCCATAAGCTTCATGAAAAAAACAGGGCCTCACCTTTCCATCTGCTTCAACTACCGCAGATACCCATGGCGCATTGCATTTTTTGTAAGGAAAATCATTGTGGCCGTAAAATGCAGCATAATAAAAATAAATGTTTCGGATCTTTTCCCTGCTCTCTGCAATGAACTTATTTGCAAATTCATTTTTAAAGGCAATGAACAAATTGCCGATGATCGATTTTAATTCATCAAGGTCTTTTTCAGTTAAAAGTATTTCGTGCTGCCGGGGCTCATCCCATGGCTGTTGACGGTTAAAAGCATGGCTGCTTACATCTGCAGGCAAAAAGCTGACCTGGTCAAGACCAAGCAGCTGTGCAGTTTGAATTATTGAGGGCCATATTGTATAATTAAGCCGGTGTATCACTGTCCGGGCCGTGATCCTAAGATCGGGCTTTAATGTTTTTATTGCACGGATGCCTTCCGCCATTTTTTTAAATGCATCAGGAATATTGCGTATGCTGTTGTGAACGACCTCGTCCCCGTCAAGCGATACAATAATATCATCAACCCATCTAACAATTGCTTCTGCATTTTTGTTTAGCGTAAGACCTGTTGAAAGCAAACTGATCTTAATGTTCTCTTTTTTGAGGATCTCACAAAGTTTGAAAAAATTAGGATTGAGTAAGGCTTCTCCTCCCGATATTAGTACCTGTTGTGTTCCCATTTTTTTTAAAGTTCCCATTAAGTCTAGTACATCAACTTCTGTTAATTGTTTAAGATTATTGTTTCCTTTCCAGATATCACACATCACACACCGGCAGTTGCAGGCGCTGTGGGGCATCAGTATTACAATGGGTAATGCACTGATCTTATGCGTTTGTAAACTGCGGTATCTTTTATAAGTATGATATGGTGATTGTAATAGCATATCAGATGTATCTGTTCTTTATGGTGATCCAGTAAAAGGGTTTTTTTTTAATAGCCAGTTTGTTCTTCCAGGAAAACGGGTGGTGTAAAATTTTGTACTGAAAAGTATCCAGCTCAGTAAGTCTATGATGATGATAATGAGCAGCCATTTCCGGAAAACCAAGCTCATTGTAATATGCCCTTGTTCTTTGCCTTGCAGCTTCAAGTTCCTGTGGCTGGTAAAAAGGCGAATCCATGATATGTATCTCTCCCAGCAAGGTCAGGTATTCGAGAGCAAGTGTGATCGTTTGTTTCAGCGACGGGAAGTATTGTATCGCTGCGGCAAGAATGATCATATCAAATTTTTTATCTTTCAAATGCTCAGATCGCAGACTGCCATTTATAAAATTGAGGCCGGCTATGCTTCCAAATACTTTTTTTGCCTGCTCCAGTTCTTTGGTATTAATATCCAGCCCGGTTACTTCAACATCTATATTTTTTGCCAGTTGGGCCGAGAGCCATCCGTTGCCACAACCAACTTCCAGGATATTTAAGACCGTGTCTTTTTGTTTGATATAGCTTAATAATGCCTTGCAGGAATGTTTACGGATAAGCCATTCTTTATAATGCGGATGGCTGATATGTATGTAAGGAAGATGGGCAACTACATCATCTGAATAGACCCTTCCTTCTTTTTTGCGCAAGCCGATATAAAGCTGTTCAAACTCCACCTCATTTGTATATGTACCCCAATTACTCATCTATCTTTTCAATTTTGTAAATAAAATTTTTCTCCAGCATGTTCTGTTTACTGTACACACAGTTAAGTGCGAAGTTTTTCTTTGCAGCAAAGCCGGTTATCATGTCCATATCGCAACCGTCAAACAACACCATCAGTATTTCAGTTTCGCTATGTATATGATCATCTATTGTATCAAACAATGCTGAAAAATATTCTCCGTTCTCACCGCAAAACCAGGCATAGTCCCGGGACGTTACAGGATCTTTTTTATAATAAGGAGGATTGATGGCAATGATGTCGTACTGTTTTTTGGGCACATCATTAAAGAGATCTGATTCAATGATCTCCAACTTTACTTTGTTATGCCTGGAATTCTTTTTTAAATATTCAATAGCTACCGGGTTAATTTCTGTAGCTGTAACGATGGCGCCCTGCTTTGCCGCTACCATCGAAATAAGTCCGCTACCACAACCTAATTCTAAAAAATATTTTTCCTGCAATGGCAAGCTGCTGATATATTGCAACAATAATTGTGTACTGAAAAAAAAGCCGGGATGAAATACTTCAGGCGGAATTTCCATCCTGATATCCTGATACCTGTATACCCTTGTTTTGGAAAGATATTTTACCAGCAAGGGTTTATAGGTATGTGCAACAATATGTTTAAGTATCGTACTCAAAATCTTTATTTTATTGAACTGTCAGACTGCCTGTCCCGATTATTTCGGGAAGCCTGTCGAAGCCGGGTTCGACAAGCTCACCCTGACAATCCCGTTTTATTTTAAAATCCTTCTGTTTCAGGTTGCCGGTATTTCCAGAATATCTGCAATGCCTTCAGCTCATAAGGTTTGCGGTATACCCCTGTCTTATACCTGAGCGATGCGATGTTACGGATCAGCTTTCTTTTCAGTTCGGTTAATCTGATATCGGATGCGGTTGGGTAATAACCATTCAAAACTGTTTCAAAATCTTTTATCTTGTTGATCATCTCAGGAGTAAGCCAGGGTGTTAACGGATTTTTCCGCAGGTCAAAATTTTCCCATTGCGGACTTATCCAGTCCTCCAGTTTTTCAGGAAAATGGAAACCGGTTCCAAGTACCCTATTGTACATATCGCTGCCTTCTGTTGGCACCGGACTGTACACATAAATGATGATCTCTGTGCGGGGGTTGATCTCTTTTATTTCTTTGATGAATGCAATATCCTGGTCTATCTGCTTCATGGCCTGTTCGGGCGTATCGGCCGGTGTTCCCAGCACAAAAGAGTATTCGGGAATGATGTCGAACTTAGCTATCCTTGCAGCAAAGGACCTGATCTCGGCAGCCGTTTGTGTACCGCCCTTATCCATTTTTTTTAAGATCTCATCATTGCCCGTTTCAGCTCCAAAGAAGATCATTTTACAGCCGCTCTCTCTCATCAGTGCCAATGATTCATCTGAGTATTTATCAACAGTGTCGATCCTGCCTTCTCCCCACCAGATCATTTTTTCAGGCTTGATCAAACGGGCAAACTCAACTATTCTTTTTTCTGAAACAAAAAAATTGTTATCGTGAAACTCGATGGCATTTCCGCCAAAATTTTCTTTCAGGTATTTGATGTCCTGGTAAATAAGTTGTGCCGATTTACCTCTCCACCTTGCATTGTATATCGGAACCACTGCACAAAAAGAACATTTGAAGGGGCAGCCCATACTGGAATGATAGGCGATCGTTTTTGTACCTAAATAGGTTTTGCCAAGATATCTTTGAATGGGGTAAAATGTATTAAGCTGTTTGTAGGGCAAAGCCGGCAATTCATCAGGATCGTACAATTCGTCTTTGGTTGTTTTAATGATCTGCTCCCCCGACGGGTAAATAAGGTTATGGATCAATTCATAGGGCTGGCCATTTTCCAAAGCATTCAACAATGCAGGGAAAGTTCTTTCGCCCGGGCCGTTAATTATAAAATCAACATAGCCCGATGTTAACACAACCTTTGATTGGTTGGAAGGAAAATAACCTCCCCAGATGATCTTGATCTCAGGAAAAAATTCACGTATGTTCCTGGAAATGGGAATTGACTGTTTCAATTGCGGGCCCGGCATACTGGTGCATCCAAAATAACCGAAACCGCCGGTTGATAAATACCGGCTAATTTTTTCCCAGGGATCAGTTTCCATATTGCCATCAACGATCACATAATCATACATGCCTTCAATGGAAGACGCAATGCTGAGAATTGAATTAGGGATCCTCGGCTTGTATTTGGCACTTCTTGGATTAAATAAGAGGACTCTGTTCATGCGTTGATAAAATTGATTAAAACCTTCTTCATTTAATCGGTTTAACGCAGTAAATAGTTGCCCGGTAACCCGTTTTTATAACGCCAGGTAGCATAGCTGTTGTGAATATGTGCAAGGGCTTCTGTTTGAGGGGTCAATTGTTGGGCTGAAACAATTTTAAACAACATGATCTTATGAATGCCGTGGGTAAATGAATCCAGCAGGATCAATTCCCTGCAGGAAACAGCACGTTGGGGTAAAGGCAGTTTAAATTGTTCAGACAAAGTAGGGCTGAAAGGGAAATTATCTTTAGCTTTTAGGTCCTGCATATGATTTTTGCCCAGGCCGTAAACCATTTTATAAGCATCGCCGTGAACCTGTGATATTAATAATTTTCCTGCCATGGCTACCTGTTCAGCAGCCTTACCTCCAATACGAAGAGAGATAATATAATGCCCTTCATCCAACTGCCCGTGCAGATCGGTAGGGAAAAGGTTGAACAGTTCCTCATTGCCAACCGTGATCAATGAAATATTCCTGGGAACAGCATAGGCGATCTGTATCTGTTTATACAGGTTATTATGCAGGAACACATTGCCGGGTTTTTTATTGAACCTTTGATTGTATATCCTATTAATTAGCTGGTGAAAGCCCGAAAGGAAACGATAGGAACCCCGTGTTCCTTCATAAAACAAAACCTTATCCATAGGTTGTTCACTTGTCAGTTGCAGATCAAGCAAAGCAATGGCATCCTTTGCTGAAAAAATTTCGTTTAGTTGCAAGGTGGGTTGGCTGTAAATGATTTGAATGGATGACGGCAGATCCTCACCAGCAGAAAATGCAAAGATCAACGGGTTATATCCAACAAACAGGTGGTTGTCTGTAATATCTTTTGTGATGTATTTACCGGTAACAAGATATACATGAGGTGGCTGTAAAAACGATCCTTTCGCAAAACAAAGATATTCCTGGGTATAATGAAGCCCATTGAGTTTAGTAAGTAATTTTTGGAGGAGTTGCATATTATTAGTTATCGCAACTTAAAGATAAAAGTTGC
>JBDSXS010000253.1:0-6090 GCA_039926045.1 Ferruginibacter sp. | reverse complement strand
TGATAATAGAATACAGTCTGTAAAGTTCAAATAGCATGCCGCTGGTTTAATTACCTGAATATTAATGTATTCAGATTCTTGCCCATTTCAATTAGTTGGAATGTTTATGCCTTATCCCGCTGTAAATAGATATATGCCACCGTTCTGGCCTCCGGTCCAGCGGTGATGGTGAGAAAGTTTTACTTGTCAAAAACGTAATGTTGTAAACAATCCCCGCACAAGAATTAAAATAAATATTAGCAATAAGCGTCTCCAGGCCTGTCTTTTATGGTCTTCAATTAAATACAGGTAACGTAATGGCATGTAAAACAACATATAAGCAAGGGACAGAAAAACAAAAAGCATACATATATCACCGATGCTGTCCATACGCATAGTTGCCATGGTACTTAATATGCTTTCTTCCCAAAAAACAAAAGACAACATAGAGACTCCGCAGATAAGCACTATATCGGCTGCCAGTTCACGGCGAAACAAATATTTTTCTGTTAACGATTTCTTGTGTTTACCGCCGGGCCTGAAAGCAAGCCAGGTTAATAATGCTGCTGTAAAGATGCCGGTGAACATCCGAAAGGCCGATTCGGGTTTGTATTTAGGTAGCGGTGGCAGGCCGACAATCCACCTGAATGCATCTTCTGAAAGCATGACCGCTGCAACCATGATCACCCAATGGCCAATAAGCAGGAATAAAAGAATAAAGAAATTGGTTTGCTCCTTACCTTGTTTTGCCAGGCGATAATGAACAGGCCGGTGCTTTAACCATAAACCGGCGGTATATAATCCCAGGCTCGCAAGCATCCAGCCTGAAAATTCTGGCGAAGTAGCGAGATTCTGTAATGTAGGAAAAATTAAACTCATCAATATACTGATGCTGAACACCAGCCAGTCAAATATGGCGGGCTTATTTTGTTTTATGCTGTTCCATGGTACAGACATTATGATGATGGTTTTGCAGTTCCTTATAAAGTTCTTTTATTCTTTCAACTTTCCATAAAATGTTCCTGCTTATATTTTCTAAACTAAAGGTCCCCACGCATGCTATGACTTATAAGCCGCAAGCAAAAAAACGGGCATACTTATTTCACAATAAATATGCCCGTTTACATGTTACTGCAAAAACTTAATTCATAATTGTCATTTTAATGGAATATTTTATGTTACGATAAGCTACCTGAACAAAATATAAACCATTAACCAGACCACCTGTATTCATTTCTACCTGCTGATTACCAACCTTTAAATTTTTCTGCAATGGCTTTGATACCACAGTTCCCTGTGCATCGGATATGATTATATTTACTGCTTCATCCTGCTTCAGGTTTAACAAAATAAATGCTTTACCATGTACAGGATTTGGATATAAGGTTACTTCATCCGGTGTTTTTATGTCTTCTGCTGATCTTAATTTATCCTGGTTTCCTGAGATCAATTCATCATTACAATTACCCAACTGATCACCATGAGCAAGATGCGCAGGTACTGCATTTACTGATACTGATTGTGTATGACCATTGTGGCAAATAAATACTTTGTTCTTGTCGCCATCCCTTATGTCTTTTACAGTAATGGTTTGGCTTACAGTTGTGCTGCAACCAAACAAATTTTTTATGGTAACTATATAAGTTGTTGTAGTGATTGGATTTACTGTAATAGCATTGGTTGTTGCCCCGCCTGGAGACCAGCTATACGTGTATGGCGGAAATCCGGCGGCAACAGAAGCTGTTAACGTTACGCTTTGCGAGCCATAGCCAAGGAAAATGGTATTGGGCAACTGGCCTGCAACTGTGGGTGATGGTGAAACAGAAATGGTACCTGAATAATTTGAACAGGCATTATAAGTATCGGGGTTGTACAATGCCAGGAGTTGGCCGCCCTCAACTACTTCACCAGGAATTGCGTAATGTGCCTGGTCGACCATTAAGAACATACCGGCTCCTAAAATTTCCTGTACATCAATTATTCCTGATGATTCTTCATCCTGGTTATAGGGCGCTGTAGCCGGAATACCAATATCTCCAAACTTTGCAACATCATGCCTGGCTATCAATTTAAATTCATCTGTTGCAATGGTATATTGCCATATTTTTCCATTGTGTTGATTATTACCAACATCTTCCTGCAAAAAAATATGTCCCCAATGATCGATGGTTATGTTATCCAGCATCTGCTGTCCTTCGGTGCCATCCAATACTGCGGTGATAGTACCGCCTTGTGTAAGATCATTGATATTGCTGAAATGAAGTTTCCATAAACGGCTGGGACTGTTGAAACCGTTGGTAGTTACAAAATAAAAATCTTCGGGATGCAATGGATCCCAGTTACCATCTTCCGGACGAAGGAACTGTGTAATACCTGCTGTATTGCTGTTGGTATTTATAGTTGCACCAGATAAATTATGTACATCGCCCAGGTTCTTCATGGTAAATGGAGTACCGGGTACAGGAATAGCAGCACTGATTTCAACAAGGAAACCATTTACTGCAGGCCCCCATAAATTACCATTTGTTAATCCTGCTTTTTCAATATCATTTCCGGTATTTGTTTTTGTTCCGATAGGGTTTGAATTCTTACCACAAAGAACATGAAGAAAAATACAACACAAAGAATAAAAAGTTTTCTTTTGTGTTCTTTGTGAAAAACCTTTGTGTTCTTTGTGGTAAATACATATATGCTGATTAACTTCGAAATCATTTACGCCATTTGAAACTTCAATCTACAACAGGCTATAATATTATCAGTGACTGGTTACAACAAAAAGGTAACCAGCCATTCGTATTTCAATTACAAACCTGGCAGGAGATCCTCAACAAAAATAGCGGCTTGGTAAATGCCCCCACAGGCTTCGGCAAAACGTATTCAGTTTTCCTGGGCGCCGTTATTGATTTTATAAACAACAACCCCACCACGTATCAAACAAAAAAAAATAGTGGCCTGCAGTTAATATGGATAACACCATTAAAAGCATTGGCAAAAGATATTGGCCGTGCCATGGAAGAAGTGATCTTTGAACTGGATCTGAAATGGCAGGTAGGTGTACGCAATGGCGATACCAGCATCAGCGACAGGCAGAAGCAAAAAAGGAAAATGCCGGAAGTACTCATCATTACCCCTGAAAGCCTGCACCTCTTACTTGCACAAAAAGATTACCCGGCAATTTTTGAGAACTTAAAAATTATTGCCGTAGATGAATGGCATGAATTACTCGGCAGTAAAAGAGGTGTGCAGGTAGAACTGGCCATTTCAAGAATTGTACACCTGCCGAAAAAAAATAAAGGCCAAAAAGTTTTGCTGTGGGGAATATCTGCAACCATCGGAAACCTGCTCCAGGCAAAAGAAGTCTTATTATCCCCGATCAGGGAGGAAGGCGTTATCATAATAGCGAAAGTGAATAAAAAGATAGAAGTGCATTCTATTTATCCTGATGAGATTGAAAAGTACCCCTGGGCCGGGCACCTGGGTTTAAAGCTGATCGAAAAAGTATTACCCATTATTGAAGGCAGTCGCACCACCCTTATTTTCATCAACACCCGTGGCATGAGTGAAAGATGGTACCAGTCATTGTTAGATGTGCAACCTGACCTTGCCGGCGTAATTGCATTACATCACGGAAGCATTGAACAGGCCCTGCGCCTTTGGGTGGAAGATGCATTGCACGAAGGGAAATTAAAAGCAGTGATATGTACAGCCAGCCTTGACCTGGGCGTTGATTTCCGGCCGGTGGAAACGGTGATACAGGTTGGTAGCCCCAAAGGTGTAGCCCGTTTTTTACAAAGAGCAGGACGCAGTGGCCACCAACCAGGATCTGTGAGTCATATACATTTTTTACCAACGCATTCCCTGGAATTAATGGAAGCAGCAGCATTAAAACAGGCTATGAAGGAAAACATCATCGAAAGTAAAGTACCCCGGCTGCTTTGTTTTGATGTGTTGATACAATATTTATCTACGTTGGCCATCAGCGATGGGTTTTTATCGGATGTGATTTTTGAAGAAGTGAGAACGACCTACTGTTATGCAGCAATAACAACTGATGAATGGGCTGCGATCTTACATTTTATTACCGAAGGCGGCAATGCATTAAAGGCTTACGATGATTATAAAAAAGTGGAAATAATTGATGGGCTGTATAAAATAAATGACCGCCGCATTGCCATGCGCCACCGTATGCATATCGGCACCATTGTAAGTGATGCGATGATGAAAGTAAAATTTTTAAGTGGTGGCTATATCGGGGTCATTGAAGAATGTTTCATAGCAAGACTTTCACCCGGGGATGTATTTACTTTATCGGGGCGTAACCTGGAGTTTGTTGCTATAAAAGATATGACGGCGATGGTAAGAAAGTCGAATGCAAAAAAATCCATCATACCAAGCTGGCAGGGCGGCCGTATGCCATTATCTGCAAACCTCGGTATGATGTTGAGGCAAAAACTGGATGAAGCATCGGATGAGAACAATAAAAATAAAGCCGAAGAAATATTGGTACTTGCTCCGCTGCTCGACCTGCAAAAAGAATTATCCCATCTGCCAAAACAAGATCAATTATTAATTGAACACATAGAAACAAAAGATGGTTTTCATCTTTTTGTTTATCCTTTCGAAGGCAGGCTGGTACATGAATCCATGGCCGCGATACTGGCCTGGCGGATCAGTAAAATAACGCCCATTACTTTTTCATTTGCCATGAATGATTATGGATTTGAATTACTGAGTGACCAACCCATACCGGTTGATGACAGCAATGTCTATGAATTATTTTCAACTGAGAATTTATTTGCTGATATACAACGAAGCGTAAATTCGACAGAAATGGCACGGCGCAAATTCAGAGACATCAGCGTGATCGGCGGACTCATCTTCCAAGGCTTTCCCGGCGAAAAAGTAAAAGCACGCCATTTACAAAATTCAGCTTCCTTACTTTTTAATGTGTTCGCTGAGTATGATCCGGGTAATCTATTAATAAGACAGGCTTATGCAGAAGTAATGGAACAACAGATGGAAGAAGAAAGATTAAGGAACATGCTGGAACGGATACAGGCCGGTGAGATCATCATCACATTCCCGCAACAGCTTACACCTTTTTGTTTTCCTATAAAAGCTGATAGTATGAGAGAAACGCTCTCTTCTGAAAAGCTTGAAGACAGGATAAGGAAGATGCAGGACCAGTTGGAAAGGGATACTTGATGCTGGATACTGGATAAAAGCCTGTGCATTTAAAAGTTTTTTAAATATTGAGATGCATCCAGTATCAAGGATCCAGGATCTAGAATCCAGCATCCAGCATCCAGTATCTTTGCATTATGCATTTCATTAAGCACTCGATCCTAAACAACAGCTTCCTGCTTTCAGCCGGCAGGTGTATTTTTTGGGAAGAAGAAAAAGCATTGATCCTCTCCGACCTGCATTTTGGCAAGACAGGCCACTTTCGCAAACATGGCATTGCCGTACCTCAAACCGTTTTTAAAGAAGATATGCAAAGGCTCACTGCACAGGTACAATATTTTAAAGCGGAACAACTGATCATAGTTGGCGATCTTTTTCACAGTCATCCCAATAAAGAAATGGAATGGTTTTTAAAATGGAGAAATGATTTTGCAGAACTGAACATCAAACTCATCATCGGCAATCATGATATTTTAGGTGAGGACTGGTATGCCAAGGCGAATATCTCCTGCATAAAACATCAATGGCAAACGGGGCCCTTCATTTTTACTCATGACAAGGCTGAATGTAACAGCGTAGATGACTGCTATATATTCAGCGGCCATATCCATCCCGCAGTTACCATTTTTGGAAATGCAAAACAATCCTTAAAATTCCCATGCTTTTATTTTACTAAAACCTATGGGGTGCTGCCTGCGTTTGGGAGATTCACCGGTATGCATGCCATTAACCCGGCAAAAGGAGACACTGTATTTGCGTTAGTGGAAAATAAGATCCTGCTACTCTAAGCCAACCATGGGCACAGGTATTTACTGGCTATGAATTTACTGCGGGCACAACCCCGCCCACACATAAACGTGGGATCAACAGTGTGGAACTTATAAAAGAAAAAGGCCGCTGGTTTATCATGAGTATTACCTGGGACGA
>JBDSXS010000252.1:0-4812 GCA_039926045.1 Ferruginibacter sp. | reverse complement strand
CAAAACTTCCAATGTTTAAACATTCTTTCGTATCTTTGTATCGAAATTTTTCAATGAATCAACAATTCGACATATTAAGCATTGCACACCGGCAACCTCTTTTACAGGAGGACCTGGACGTATTACTGCATGTTGACCGTTCGGTTCCGGGTTCGGTACATTATTCCATTAACCGCTACCGAAAACAGCCTCAATGGAATATTGATGATACCGGTATATTGATCTATCATGTTGAAAAAAATAACCCCGGTGCCAATTACCTTGAACTTAAATTTTGTGTCAGCGGTAATGTGTATTGCAGGCAAAAACAAACCGAATGTGATTTTTGTAAATTCAATTCCAGCAAAAGCTGTATTGAAAAAGTGGATAGTGTTGATGTGGTGAGCTTTAGTTTCAAACCAAATTACTTAACCCAGTTTACAAATAACAGCACCGAAAGCGGCTTAACTGAGAATGTAATTTCTTTCAAACACAAAACATCTTTCTCTAAGCAATTACCTTTATGCGGTAAAACAAGAACTGCCATTGAAGCATTGCTGAATCATACCTATACTGATACCAGGGAGAATATTTTCATCAATGCACAAACCCAGATCCTGTTATTGTACAGTATGGATTGTATGCTGGGCGAGGATAAGGAAACTGAATTCACCTGCAAATTTTTACAAAATGCAGAAGATAGGGAGAAGATCATCAAAGCCAGGGAAGTGTTGCTGCAGCATATTGGCGAACCCATTACCATCAAGGCGCTCAGCCGCAAAGTAGCCATCAATGAATGCTATTTAAAGAAGGGTTTTAAAGAAATTTTCGGCACCACCATCTTTGACTTCTATCAAAGCCAGAGAATGGAGCATGCTAAATATTTACTGTACGAAAAAGGCTTGAGCGTAACAGAAGTGTCTTTACTATTAGGCTATTCTTCCATATCTCATTTTTCTACAGCTTTTAAAAAGCACACGGGTATCAAACCCTGCGAGTTGTTATTACGCTAGTTTTCCTCTTTCCGTAAATTAATTTCCGCATTGATTAACCGGTCTTTTCATATCTGGCATTTCTTTGTAAAAAAACGATGAGAAAAATTTATCTACTTTATTTTTGCTTTATTTCTATACCCTCTTTTGCGCAGGATCGGTACTTTGCAAGAACTTACACCTCCAACGTATTGCCTAAAAGTGGCATTGATGCTGAATTCTGGCATACATCCCGTTTTGGCCATAGCGGACAGTTTTTTCATGCCCAGGACCAACGCCTGGAACTGGAAATGGGTTTGGGAAAAAATATACAAACTGCTTTTTACTTTAACCGCTACCAGGAAAGATATAGCGAAACTGCAGATGAAACAGTCACCTCAAATGAAATTGGTTTCAGCAATGAATGGAAATTAAGATTAAGCAACCCAATGACAAACAAATTGGGATCGGCCATTTACGCTGAATGGGGCATTAAAGGCGGTGATGAGGCCGAACTTGAAGCAAAAATTATTCTGGATAAAAAAATCAGAAAAAGCTTATTCGCATTCAACAGCTCAATTGAATATGAACGTGAGTTTGAATGGAAAGGCGGTAAGACAAAATCTGATAATTGGGAAGCTCCCGTTGAGCTTAATCTCGGTTATATGTATAATCTCAATTATTCAATAGGTTTGGGTTTCGAAATCAGGAACCGCAACAATATTACTAAACTACATGGTTGGGAAAATTCGGTTTTCTTTGGTGGCCCAACTTTTAACTATTGGGGCGATGGCTGGTTTGTTATTGCCAATTACCAACCACAATGGGGTAATGTTAAAAAAACCGCTTATGCCCCTTTTTCAAAAGTTTTAGATACACAGGAAAGAGCAGAAGCAAGAATTATTATGGGAATCAGTATAAAGTAAAAATTCAAAACAACTAATTTTAATCTGGTGCTGATATTAATCAGCACCAGATTTGTTTTTGGTCATGTATTCTGTCACTCTTTTGTAAAAGAATATGATTTACAACAGGTATTTAACATCCTGACAAATCCATGATAATTCTCCGGTATCGCACAACCAACTTTGTGATTGCAAAAAGACCAAAACACGAGCAAAAAATAAATCTTTTCTTGAATTCACAAATTACATACATGAAAAAAGCAAGCAGGATCATTACAATACTTATCGTAGTATGTAACACAAATCCTTTATTCGCCCAACAGGACACACTGTCAACTAAAAACCTTGACGAAGTAATTGTTACCGGCCAGTATAAGCCTCAAAGCTTAAAAAAATCGGTGTACCAGGTACAGGTAATAAACAAAGAGCGTATCAAACTAAGTGGCGCCACCAACGTACAACAGGTCCTCAATAACCAATTGGGTTTCAGGTTCAGTAGCGACAATACCCTTGGCACAACTGATGTACAGTTAATGGGCATGAGTGGCCGCAATGTAAAAATTTTACTGGATGGTGTGCCCATGATCGACAGGGGAGATACCCGGGAAAGCCTTAACCAGGTTGATATTAACACGATAGAGCGCATAGAAATTGTTGAAGGCCCTATGTCTGTATCCTACGGTACGGATGCATTGGCCGGCGTGATCAACATCATCACCAAAAAACTTACTAAAGACGAGCTTTCGGTTAGTGCAAAGCTGCAGGAAGAAACAGCAGGTAACGAATACCATGCTTTTAATTACAAAGGCGTGCACACACAAAACATAAATATTAACTACAAAAAAAGAAACTGGGGATTTACGGCAGGCGGCACACATAATGATGCCGGCGGTTTTGGCGGCGATGCTTACGGGAGGGATAAAGACTGGAAGCCAAAAGAACAATGGCTGGGGAATTTTAAAGCCGGCTACAGCAACAATAAATTTAATCTGTATTACAGGCTGGATGGTGTTAATGAAACCATTGTAAGCAGGGGGCCAATAACACAAAATTACAAATCAAAAGATCAGCAATACATTACAGACCGTTTCATGCACCAGTTGCAGGGAGATCTTAAACTCAGCAACAAATTACAAATGTCTGTAGTTGCAGCTTATACCGACTATAAACGTAAAACAAAGACCACGGTTCACGACTTTCAAAAAAACACAGATGAATTAAGTTCGCTTGCCGGTGAACAGGACCGGGCAAAACTTAACAGTTTTGTTTTCCGCAATACATTCGGTTACCAGGCTTCCGCTAAAGTTTCATTACAGGCGGGCATTGATATCAACAGTGAAAACGCCAGCGGCGAAAGAATAGCCGGTGATAAAACAATTACCGATTATGCATTATTTATTTCTTCTGAAATAAAACCAACAGCAGCTATAAACATAAGGCCCGGGTTGCGTTTTATAAAAAATTCAGTGTATAACGCTCCACCGGTAATCCCATCTCTGAATACCAAATTCAGGTTAAATAAAGAACTTGATCTCCGACTTTCTTATGGCTATGGTTTCCGTGCTCCTGCCCTGCGGGAATTGTATTTTATCTTTATTGATGCCAACCATAACCTCGTAGGCAACCCGGATCTTAAAGCAGAATACTCAAACAGTTTTAATGGTTCATTAAGCTGGACGCCTGCTCAATTACATGCTATTAAGTTCAACACAACCCTGGGCGGCTTTTATAATGAGTTCAAAAACCAGATCAACCTTGTTCCAAACCCTGCTGATCCCAATGTATACAGTTATTATAATATCAATCATTCAAAAACCATCGGCGCAAGCATTGACAACAGGATAGCTTATAAAAACTTACAGGCATCTGTTGGCTTTATTTATTCAGCTTATGCTGCAAGTTTTGAAGAAGACAAAAATTACATTAAAGAAGACAAGCGTGATTTTTTATGGACACCTGAGGTTAATACCAATGTTACTTATACTATTCGCCCTATAAAAACAACACTGGGACTGTTCTATAAATTTGTTGGAGCCAAGCCTGCTTTTGTACCGGGAACATTAAATAACCAGCAGGCGATCATCCTGACAAAAGTATCGGCTTACCATTTTGCCGACTTTACAGCTACTTCAGTTTTTAATAGATACATCAGCACAACGATCGGTGTAAAAAACCTCTTTGATGTAACCAATGTTAATAATACAGCGGTTTCATCGGGTATTCATAACAGCGGTGGTGCCAGGGCTATTGGTTATGGCCGCAGTTTCTTTATTGGCCTGAATTTGCAATGGAATAAAAAATAAAATCTTTAACAATAAAACAGTAGAAACAATGCGTTTACAAAAAATATTTATAGCAGTAGCAGCAGCCGGTACATTTACTGCATGCAAAAAAGATATCGACCCCATCTTCGTAATTCCTGCTTCGGCCGGTGCCCAGGTTCAATTAAATGGTATTGCCGGCAATGAAGCCGGAAGTGTTGCCGGAAATTCGGTGTACCTGGATCTTTCAGCTGATAAACAAACGCCATCTTTACGTGCCGGTTGGGATCTGGGGTTTTACAGCGGTGCAGATTTTAGGGTAATATTGAATAATACCAGCAGTTCAGGGGCAAAGGTCTTAGATAAAAACGACCTAACCATAGTCGGTGCCACCGATACTGTTGGGTTAACATTAGCTACCAGCCAGTTTAATCCTTTACCCGGGGACCTGGCTTATTTTGATAATGTAGCCGGCGATCTCACCAAAACTGTTATCCCGTCCGTATCAGCAACAGATGCTGATAACAAAGTGATCATCTTAAACCGGGGTACCGGTGGCGGTATTGCAGCCAGGCCCTGGGTCAAATTAAGGGTACTTCGTAATGTAACAGGTGGATACACTTTACAATATGCGGGTATACAGGAAACAACCTTTAGAATAATACAGGTTCCAAAAGATGCCTCATATCATTTTAA
>JBDSXS010000251.1:0-4176 GCA_039926045.1 Ferruginibacter sp. | reverse complement strand
ACACAGCCAGCCAGATGCGTAAGGGAGTTCTCGAGTTTTGCATCCTCTCTATCATAAAAGAGGGCGAAGCCTACCCTTCGGATATCATTGAAAAAATGAAGGCAGCAAACCTGAACATCCTGGAGGGGACCTTGTACCCACTGCTGACCAGGCTTAAAAACGCAGAACTTTTATCTTACCGTTGGGAAGAAAGTACCGGCGGGCCTCCACGTAAATATTTTACGCTGACAGAAAAAGGGGCAGGATTTTACAAGGAACTGGAAACGACCTGGTTTGAACTGGCGAATGCTGTAAGGGCACTTACCAATAACGGACAGGAAAATATTGATCACAACAACTTCAACGACCCCCAATAAAAAGTATAGCCATGACTTTTTGTCGGCCAAAACAACTAACGAAACGAAAAAATTAAAGCCATGAAACAAGTAATAAATATAAACTTCCAGGGACGAGTGGTTCCCATAGAAGTAACAGCATTTGACCTGCTGAAAAGTTACACCGAAAGCCTGAACCGGCACTTTGCCAATGAAGAAGGCAAAGAGGAGATCATCAACGATATTGAAAGCCGTATTGGTGAACTGTTCCAGGAAAAGATAACCAAGGGGGCCACCTGTATCACAGATGATGACGTGAATGCCATCATTAAAAACATGGGTAGGCCCGAAGAGTTTGAAGCCATGGATGACACACAGGCTCAGTCTTTTTCTTCATCTGCAAACGAAGAACAATCAACCGGCAGCACTTCTTCAACCGGTTCTAAAAGATTGTTCAGGGATGAAAATGATAAAGTACTTGGTGGTGTATGTAGTGGTTTGGCTAACTACTTTAATATGGATGTAGTGATCGCCAGGATAATCTTTGTGGTGCTGTTGTTTTCAGGCATCGGGTTCTTAACCTATATCATTATGTGGATAGCAGTGCCAAGCAGCGCAACCACACAGATCGGAGGTTCAAGGAAAAAATTATTCCGTAATCCGGATGAAAAGATCATTGCCGGCGTATGCAGTGGCATAGGAAATTATTTTGGCATCAATGCCTGGATACCAAGGGTATTGTTCTTACTTCCCTTCCTGTCATTTATTTCACGCTGGGGCCATTGGGGTGGTATGTGGGACTTTGGCGACGTGTTGCGTTTTACCTTCAGCCCAACATCACTTATCGTGTATATCATATTATGGATAGTGATACCTGAAGCAACAACTACTTCTGAAAAGCTGGAAATGAAAGGGGAAAAAGTAGATATGAATTCCATCAAAGCATCTGTAGTGGGAGAAATGAAAGGGGTGGGTAAAAAAGCAGAAAAATTTGGTAAAGACGCTTCTGCTGTGATCAGCGAAAAAGCAAATGTAGTAGCAGGCGATGTGAAAAATTTTACCAGGCGCAACCGTGGTGGACTAGGTAATGTAATAGCCATGATCGTTAAGATATTCGCTTATTTTATTATCGGCTGCGTAGGTTTTGCACTGGTGATGGGTTTATTTGCCCTGGCAGTTATATCAATCGGTTTCTTTCCGTTAAAAGATTTTGTTATTCAAAATGATTATCAAAACCTGTTTGCATGGGGTACATTGATCCTCTTCATAGCCGTTCCTATTATCGCTATCATTACCTGGATCATCCGTAAGATCGCCCGTTCAAAAAGCAATAGCAGAATTCTTGGATTTTCATTTGGAGCACTGTGGGTGCTTGGCTGGGCATGTTTTATACTGTTAATTTCATCTATCAGCAGGGACTTTAATTACAACAGTAAAAATGTTACAGAACAGGAAATAACATTGACCAACCCAATGGTAAATAAACTGGAGATCACTTCAAAAACACCACTGGGCAGGTATACCAGGAGCCGTTTCTTAAGGTTTGAACCATTTGAGGGTATTGAAGAAGATACTGCCTTTGTAAATAATGTGGATGTTCGTATACTGAAATCAACCAATGATAGTTTTAAAGTTACTGTTATCAAAATGGCAACAGGCAGATCAAGAACAATAGCTGAAAATAATGCAGCACGCATACAATACACCGGCGTACAGGCAGACAGCATATTATTGATGGATAAAGGAATTGCCATTAATAAAACAGATAAGTTCCGTAACCAACGGGTTGTACTTACCGTTTATGTACCTGTAGGTAAAAGAATAAAGATCGACAAAAGCATAAGCTGGTTCAACAACGTACACATTGGTGGCGACTGGAACAATAATGACTGGTATTATGATTCAGATGAAGAGATAAACGACTGGAGCACCGGTGTTGAGTATATTATGAAAGCCGATGGCCGACTATATCACCTGAATGGAACACCAGCTGGCAGCAGATCCGGCAACAGAACAAAGATAAACATAGATGGTAACGGTGTGGAAGTGATCACTAATGATAATAATGGTGATGACAACTATCGGTATAACAATGGCCAGCCGATGAACAAAGCAGATTCATTGAGAATGAAACTGCAAATTGAAGAAAAACGGATCAGGGATTCCCTGCAAAAAGCCAAAGAAAAAATTGATCAGCAGCTGGAAAAGATCGGTGAGAATAATAATGAACCTCCTTTGAGCTCACAGTTACCCGTTTTTAACCCGATGATGAATATTGATTAAATACATTTTATCAGACCTTAAAACAGATCAAAATGAAAAAGCATTTTATTTACACAGCACCAGGGTTTATTTTTTTCCTGCTTGTCATGTCTTCCTGTTTTCACGTTCATGATCATGATATTTCGATCACCACAACCGATGATGAAGACGAATACGAAATGGAAGCATCATACAGGAGGAGCCAAACGCACGCTGTACAGGTTTACCTGAACGACCATTTGATCAACAGCAGCTCCAGGTCATTTAAGAACAGGTCAATAGATGATGAAATAACCCTTGATGATAAAACAACCGTGTATATAAATTCTCATCCGGGCGAACTGAGGATAAAGATCAATAAGACACAGAATTCGGAAGAATCGTGTGAAAGGGTAAGGGAGATCTGTGAAGAGTTAAAAGATATTTTAGCCGATAATTAAACCGGTTGCTTAATTACAAAGTTTCGTAAAAGAAAAAATAAGCTCGCTAAGTCTGCCAGTTCCTTCTCCTTTGGAGAAGGGTTGGGATGAGGCCAAAATCGTTTCAATAGTTGAGTTGAAGTTGAAACCAACACGTCCCCCGACTTTTCGGGGGACTTTTTTTATATTTGATACATGAAAGATAACTTTTCTACACGGGCTTCAGCATATGCACAATTCAGGCCAAATTATCCTGTAGAATTAGTTGAGTATATTGTAAGCTTTGTTAAAGAAAGAGAACTGGCATGGGACTGCGGTACGGGCAACGGTCAATCGGCAAAACTGTTGAGCCATTATTTTCGAAAGGTATTTGCAACAGATATCAGTAAGAAGCAATTGGAAAATGCGCACCGGGAACCTAATATATTTTACGCTGAAGAGCCGGCAGAAAAAACAAGCCTTGCAGCCAGATCGGTTGATCTTATTACTGTTGCACAGGCGATTCACTGGTTTAATTTCCAAAGTTTTTATGCCGAAGTGAACCGTGTGGCAAAACCGGGTGCTGTTATTGCTGTGTGGGTATATACCCTGCTTCAGATCTCTGAAGAAATTGATGCGATCATTGCTGAATATCATTACGAAACCCTAAAATATTTTTGGGACCCGGAACGAAAATATGTAGATGATGATTATGCCGGTATTCCTTTTCCTTTTCCGGAAATAAAAACAAGGTCTTTCAGTATAGCAGTGAGCTGGTCCCAGGAAGAACTCCAGGGCTATTTAAATACCTGGAGTGCTCTTCAAAAATTTATGAAGGTTCATTCCTTTGATCCGGTAAATGATGTGATGAATAAAATAAAACCACATTGGGGAAATTCAGCCAAACGGAAGGTCATCTTCCCCATTCATTTAAAGCTGGGTATTATTGCGTAAAGAACATCTTACCTTTGCAGCTCGATATTTATAATTTAATTAAAACGGAACATTGATGAAAAACACTCCTTTCACAGAAAAACATATTGCTTTAGGGGCTAAAATGGCTGAGTTTGCCGGGTATAATATGCCCATCAGTTATTCAGGTATTAACGATGAGCATGCAGCGGTGCGTAATTCGGCCGGCGTGTTTGATGTAAGCCATATGGGTGAATTTATTTTGAAAGGAGAGCATGCACTGGACCTTA
>JBDSXS010000250.1:0-26642 GCA_039926045.1 Ferruginibacter sp. | reverse complement strand
ATATCTTTTGGGCCCAACATCCGGGGGGCACATTCCCCGGATGAAAAAGTGCAGATCAGTTCGGTACAAAAATACTGGCCTTTCTTATTGGAAACTTTAAAGCGGATACCTGAAAAGAATTAAATTCAGTTCAAATTACATTGTGTTGTTACCGGGTATTGTGCTGACATCATTTTTTCTGCTAATGGAAACAGCAGATTGTTTTCAAGATGTACATGTTGGTGCAGGTCGTCTTCAAACGACTTTAATTCTGCAAGAACAACTTTAAAAGTTGTACATGCATCTTCAGGGGCTGTGTACATATTTGTCAACTCACGGATCATATACAAATGTTCTCCTGCCTGTTCATGCTCACTCTCCATCACCTGAATGGGCCCTGATACGTACTCTCCCGGTAAATTCATGCTTTGTTTTGCAGTAAATAATGTTTCCACTTCTTTAATGCGGGGAAATAATATCAGTTCTTCTTTTTGCATGTGCCCGGTCATTTCCTCGTTTATCTCATTAAATAAATGTAATACCCGTGTCATATACGGGTAATGGTCGCCATGTTTTGCAACAACTTTTTCCAAATGCAGCAGGATAGCCGGCATCGCCTGTTTTACATAAAAGTGATGGTGGATAAGAATGTAACTGATCAGTTGTTCTGCATTCATTGCCGTAAAAGGCATTTGACTCTTTTGTTCTGTACCTGTTGATCTTTCAAGTTCCATGGAAATGGATTCGAGGGAAATACCTTTTTCTATACAGGCTTCAGCCAGTGTTCTTTTGCCCTTGCAGCAAAAGTCGAGGTTGTATTTTTCAAATACCGGCACGGTAAAATGATTATTGGTTACAATAGTAGCGAGCGTTTGTTCAGCGATTGTTTTCATAATTAATAATTTTCACAAAGGTCCATATGTAAAAATCAACTAATTATGATTGAACTCAGGTTTATCCATATTTCTTTTTGAGAACGTAAGAAGTAATGCTCCTGAGAATAATATCAATGCTGTACCCAGTAACATTTCATTGATGAAGGGCAGGGTATTATAACTGATCGCTGCAACACCCTGTATCATCAGCAATAGTTCATTAATTACTACGCCACCCGAAAAAACAAAAACACCGGCTTTGGTTACATGATCAAGGTGAAAATATTTTTCTGCCAGCATATAGCCTACAAGAAATAAACTGATCACGCCCAGCAGTACCAGGTGCAAATAACCGATCACGATGGGACGGAAGCCAAAAGCCAAATCGCTCAGCGAAGGAATGGTTGAACCTGTTTGTAATAATAATTTTGCAGTTAAGGCAAGTGCTGACAAGGCTAAAATAATTTTTGCTGTTGATGAAATATAATTCCTGATAACCGGCCAGTTTATTTTTAAAATGCACACAAGCCATAACCAGCCTGCCAACTGTGCAAAGGCCGAAATGACGACCAATATATAAAACCATAAGGGGAGGGGCATCCATAACGTGGATAAGAAATATGCCGGTACTGAAGCAAATGCAAAAAGTCTGAATATTTTTTTAAGAGATGCTGTATCCAAAACAAACCGGCTTATGAAATTGGTAAATAATCCCATGCAGGCAAAAAAGAACCACCCGTTATATTGAAAATGCAAATAAAAATATTCCGCAGCCAGGTACCAGTTTTGATGAACCATTTTTAATATCATCATAATGACTAAAGCGAATACACCTAAAGAAGATAGCGCATTAAAGAATACGGCTGCCTTAAACCACAAATGGCAGGGTGCTTTTTTTTTCAGTTTAATCAGGTCTCTCCAATAAACAACTGCAAACACATAAGAGACGAGAACAGAAGCTGTAGAGAAGATAATGGAATACAAGCCATATCCCTGGATGGGAAATGCGATCAACATCCCATAGGCGGTAACCAGGTTTGCCATTAATAACCAGCGGTATTTTTTATTAATACCTGACCCGGCCTGTTTCGACAAATAAAAAACCAGCAGCGTCATAATGGCCTGGGTGATCCAGCCGGCAAAAGCAAAATGAGAATGGCCATGCAGTAAATGTTTCTGATCAACAAAAGGAAGCGGGTAAAGAATCTTATATCTTAAGATGACACCTATTGTTGCAACAATAAGTAAATTAAAGAGGGTAATTTTTAACCAGCGTGCCGGTGAAAATAGCATAGCTTGTGTTTATTGCAAAGTAACTGTGCTATAAAATGCAGGGTTATGATTTGAATCACAATCAGCAATAAACCTTGCCTTTATTGATCTGTAACTGGCCTTTGGTTTGCAGGTTCCTGATGGTACGGATAACGGTCTCCACCCTCAGCCCGGTCATATCTGCTATTTGCTGGCGTGTAAGTTTTATCCTGTTGCATTTGGTGCAGATATTTTTTTGTGTTTGCTTAAAATAAGTGAACAATGTGGAAATGCTGTTTTCGGGATTATGGTTAGCCAGTTCTTTAAGGATCATAAGTTTAAACCTTAGCCTTTGTGTCAATAATTTTGTGAAAGCAAAATGTAATTCAGGACTTTCTTTAAGTAATTGATGAAATGTAGAGCGGTGTAAGCGTATGATAACCGAATCTTCATCGGCAATGGCTGTTGCAGCAAAGGGCTCATCATCGAATAAGGGCAATTCGCCAAAACATTCGCCGGGTTCTATTATAGTTTGAATAAATTCTTTGCCTTCATCATTTATATTTACCCAGCGAACTTTGCCGGTTACCAACTGGTAATAGAATGAACAGGGTGCTCCTTCCTGGAAAATAATGCTGCCTGCAGGCAGCTTTTTATAGTTTGCTCCCCACGCCACTAATGTATCGATATTCAGCAATTGATAAGTAGTTTAATTGTTTCTGTACGGGTAAAGGTAAAGCCGGTTAAATTCAACCCGGATGATCTTATGCAGCCGGAAATATGATTTTAATCATGTTTCAGTCGTATATCACTTCTGATCTTTGACTACATCAGGTTATACGCCACGTATTGCCTTGTTGCAAATCTTTCTATTCTTTTTTCATATGATTCAACGCATAAAAAATGCTTAATCGTTCCGCTAATATTGTACAATCAAATTTTAAAATAAAAACATTCATTATGAAACAATTTGTAATCATCCTGGTCATGGGAATTTTTGTTGCGGCCTGTGGCGGTAATACTGATAACAGTAGTACCTCAACTTCTGAAACGCCTTCAACAGAAACAACAAAAAAAACTGAGAGTGCAAATCCATCTTACGATCCGAACAGGGGTGAGGGGAAATTTACCAAGGTAGAAGTTGGAGCAAGTTTAGATGCAACAAAGGCTGCCACAGGCGAAAAAGTGTACAGTGTTAAATGTAGCAGTTGTCATAAGCTCACCACCGAAAAATTGGTAGGACCGGGATGGACAGGAGTTACCGATCGTCATTCAGCTGAATGGATAATGAATTTTACCACCAATACAGATGCCATGCTGGATAAAGATCCCAAAGCACAGGCACTACTGGAGATCTGTCTGGTGCGTATGCCAAATCAAAACCTGAGTGATGATGATGCCCGTAATTTATATGAGTTTATGAGAAGGAATGATGGGGTTAAATAATTCATAGATCAATATCTTATTAAAGCCGATAAACTAATAAAACATGATAGTGGTACAGTTTGAAAATTTGACGGATGCGAAGATTGTCTCCGCCAGCGGGCGGATGTCGAAGGCGGGTTATTCTAAAAAATATCGGCTTCGACAAGCTCAGCCTGACAGCTTTTCAAACTTTACCACAACTTAAAACATTCAATATGAAAAATTATAAACTAATACCGGTAGCTGTTCTGGCTTTCAGTTTACTGTTGGGCTTTAATGCCTGTAAGCCAAAAAATGCGGGTTCTGCAGTTAGTTCCGATGCGGCGGCAAAAGTATATGTAGCGCCGGGTAAATACGATGAGTTCTACAATTTTGTTTCTGGTGGATTCAGCGGACAGTTGAGTACCTATGGATTGCCTTCAGGCCGTTTGCTTCGGGTGATTCCCGTTTTTTCTGTTGATCCGGAAAAAGGTTGGGGATTTAGTGAAGAAACGAAACCCATGTTAAACACTTCTCATGGTTTTGTGCCCTGGGATGATCTGCACCATGTACAACTTTCAAAAACTGATGGAATGTATGATGGCCGTTGGGTTTTTGTAAATGCTAATAATACACCCAGGGTTGCCAGGATAGACCTGAAAACATTCCGTACCACTGAAATCATTGAATTGCCAAACAGCGGTGGTAATCACTCTTCACCTTTCATTACCGAAAATACAGAGTATGTGGTTGCGGGCACCAGGTTTAGTATTCCCCCGGATGATAAAAACGGAGATGTTCCTATCAGTTCTTATAAACAAAATTTTAAAGGCACTATCAGCTTTATCAGTGTGCAGAAAGATAATGGTGCAATGGATATTGCATTTCAACTGCAGTGTCCGGGTTTTAATTTTGATCTGAGCCGTGCGGGCAAAGGTGTTTCTAACGGATGGTTTTTCTTCTCAACCTATAATACAGAGCAGGCTTATACTTTACTGGAAGTAAATGCTTCGCAAAAAGATAAGGATTTTATAATGGCCATCAACTGGAAAAAAGCGGAAGAATATTTTAAAGCCGGTAAAGCAAGAAAGCAATCTGTAAAATATGCACACAATGTGTATAGCGATATTACCCATTCAGCTACATCAACCATCAAAACAGAAGTGAGTGTAATGGATGTTAAAGATTTCCCGGATATTGCTTATTTCTTCCCTTGCCCAAAATCTCCACACGGCTGTGATGTAAGCCCCACAGGCGAATACATCGTGGGCAGCGGAAAATTAGCTGCGTTGATCCCGGTATTCAGTTTTGATAAAATGATAAAAGCAATTGCTGCCAAAGATTATATTGGAAATTTTGATGGCATACCTATTCTGAAATACGAATCTGTTTTGTACGGTGAAGTGAAGAAACCCGGCCTTGGTCCTTTACATACTGAATTTGATGACAAAGGCAATGCCTATACATCCATGTTCGTTTCGTCTGAAGTGGTGAAATGGAATATCAAAGATTTAAAAGTGTTAGACAGGGTACCTACTTATTATTCTGTGGGTCACTTAAGCGTTGCTGGTGGAGATACCAAAAAACCTTATGGTAAATATATGATTGCATATAATAAAATTACCAAGGACAGGTTTTTACCAACCGGCCCCGAACTTTCGCAGAGTGCGCAGTTGTATGATATCAGCGGCGACAAGATGCAATTAATTCTCGATTTTCCAACTATTGGTGAACCGCATTATGCACAAGTAATTTCTGCAGATCTGGTCAGGCCAAATTCGCTGAAGTTCTTTAAAATGGAAGATAATAAGAGTCCATATTTTTCCAATGGAGAAGCAACCACTAAAGTTGTTCGTAACGGAAACAGGATTGATGTGTACATGACAGCCATACGCTCTCACCTAACCCCAGATAATATTGAAGGTATTAAAATGGGAGATGAGGTTTATTTCCATGTAACTAACCTGGAACAGGATTGGGATGTGCCGCACGGTTTTGCCATCAAGGGTGCACTGACCGGTGAACTACTGATCATGCCGGGAGAAACACAAACGTTGAAATGGATTCCGGACAGGGTTGGTATTTCTCCTTTTTATTGTACTGATTTTTGTAGCGCCCTGCACCAGGAAATGTCGGGTTACGTAAGGGTTTCACCTGCAGGAAGTAATGTGCCGTTAAAATTTGGTACAGGAAAAACTGAACCAACTGCCGCCGATTCTGTAAAGAAAAAATAATGTTTTCCTGATAGGGAACAGGCTCATACACTGCCTGTTCCCTTTTTTATTGGATTGTGGACGGTGAGACACCGTCCACGGCGAGCGGCCCCGGTTGGTGTCTCACCAACCGGAATGATTAAGAACCGAACCGTCCACGGCGAGTGGCCCCGGTTGGTGTCCCCACCAACCGGAATAATTGAGGACACAAGATTAAATTAAAAAAAATGAAAGACGATAAATTGAAACCTTGGATAAGAATATTATTGGCAATTTGCGGATTGGCCTTGGTTGCTGTGTTATTTATCCCTCTTTGGAGGATAGACCTTGATGCACCACAGTATCCCGAAGGATTGCGGCTGCTCATATATCCTGATAAACTCGCCGGTAATGTAGATATCATCAATGGGCTTAACCATTACATTGGTATGAAAACTTTACACACTGAAGATTTTATTGAATTTACATTGTTGCCATATATCATCGGATTCTTTGCACTGTTTTTTGTAGCTGCTGGAGTTGTTGCAAGACGTAAATTACTTTACATACTTTTTATACTTTTTGTAAGCTTTGGCATTTTGGCAATGTACGATTTCTGGAGATGGGAATATAATTATGGACATAATCTGAATCCCGATGCCGCCATCATTGTACCCGGCATGGCATATCAACCACCTTTGATCGGCTTCAAACAATTATTGAATTTTGGAGCTTATTCCATACCTGATATTGGTGGATGGATATTTGTTTCAGTTGGTGCATTGCTTCTATTGATGACAATTATGGTTTGGCGAAGTACCAAAAAGAAAGCAGGGTCATTTTCAAAAGCGCTGATGGCTTTCGGTTTACTTGCGCTCATCAGCTCTTGTAACACCGGCCCCGAGCCGCTTAAGCCAGGGGTTGACAATTGTTATTTCTGTAAAATGACCATCAGCGATGTTCGTTTTGGTGCCGAGATCGTAACTGCAAAAGGCAAAGTTTATAAGTTTGATGATATGCACTGCATTTTATCTTACCTGAGAACAAAAGATATAGAACCCGGTAATATAAAAGATATCTACCTCACTGATTATTCCGGTAGCCACCGGTTGCTTAATAAAAATATGGCTTTATTATTTAAAGCTGATGAACTAAGAAGCCCGATGGGTGGTAATGTAGCAGCATTTGACAATAAGGACAGCTTAATAAAAGTTCAGCAACATTTTCCAGGCAATACCGTCAACTGGGTTGACCTGTCAAAGCCATGAAAAAATTAGTTTACATATCTGCATTGGTATTTTTCTCAGGCAGCCTCTATGCAAAAACTATCCGTGTGGGCCATCAGCAAACCATAAAGTCAGTTCAACAGGCTTTGATGCTGGCTGCGAACGGCGATACCATTTTAGTTGAAGCAGGGCATTATCATGAAAAAAACCTGGTCATTGATAGGTCTGTTTTCCTGATCGGGGTCGATCACCCTGTTTTGGATGGCGATCATAAATACGAGATCATTTCCATTAAAGCAAATGGAGTAGTGGTTGATGGTTTTAAGATCATTCATTCGGGTATCTCAAGTATTGAGGATTTCGCCGGTATAAAAATATACGGAGGCCGGGATGTGGTGATCCGCAATAATATCCTGGAGGATACCTTCTTTGGTATATACACCCAATACGGTACAAATTGTACCATCGAAAAAAATACACTTATTGCCAATAGTAAAGAAGAGCAACAAAGCGGTAATGGTATTCATTGTTGGAAAGCCGACAGCATGCGGATCATTGCCAACAACATTACCGGGCACAGGGATGGAATATACTTTGAATTTGTAACCAATTCGATCATCTGGAGAAATATTTCTGAAAAGAATCTACGCTATGGTTTACATTTTATGTTCAGTAATAATAACGCTTACATCAGCAATGTATTTAAAAATAATGGCGCCGGTGTGGCAGTCATGTTCTCGAAAGGATTAAAAATGATCCATAATTATTTTGAGGAGAACTGGGGCGATGCAGCATTTGGTTTGTTGCTGAAAGAGATCAGCGATGGTTACATAGAAAACAATGTGTTTGAAAAGAACACTGCTGGCATTTTTATGGAGGGCGCCAGCCGAATCCACCTGCAAAAAAATGTGTTTAAAAATAATGGCTGGGCCCTGAAGATACAGGCCAGTTGTATGGATGTTACCGTGCATAATAACAATTTTAAAGGCAACACATTCGACGTAGGCACCAATGGTAACCTTGTATTGAACGATTTTGATAATAATTACTGGGATAAATATGAGGGGTATGATCTGAACAGGGATAAGCTGGGTGATATACCATACCGGCCGGTCAGTTTATACGCCATGATCATTGAACGGAACCCGCCTGCCATGATATTATTCCGCAGCCTGATGACTTCCTTATTAGATAAAACTGAAAAGATATTGCCATCATTGACGCCGGAAAATTTGAAAGATGAACATCCACTAATGAAACCATTGCCATTATGATCATCGCAAGTAATGTATCTAAGAAGTTTGGCAGGTTAAAAGCATTGGATGATATATCTGTTACCTGTGCCAAAGGAGAATGTATTGCTTTGATAGGCCCGAATGGCTGTGGTAAAACAACGCTTATTAAAGCGGTCCTGGGCATGGTTGTCAGCGACAGTGGTTTTGTAACTTTCAATGGAAAGAACATCAGGCATCATTGGAAGTACCGCGAAAATATCGGCTATATGCCGCAGATCGGGCGCTATCCCGAGAATATGACCATTGGCCAGGTGCTGGATATGATGAAAGATATCAGGGGCAGTAAACATGAAACGCATGATGAGGAGTTGATCAGCCAGTTTGGATTGAAAGACATTTTGCACAAAAGAATGAGAACGCTATCCGGTGGAACAAGACAAAAAGTGAGTGCAGCACTGGCATTTCTTTTTAACCCCGAAGTTTTGATACTGGATGAACCAACAGCGGGTTTAGACCCGGTCTCATCTGAAATATTAAAAGCAAAGATCATTGCTCAAAAAAATAAAGGTAAACTGGTTTTAATTACATCGCATGTTTTAAGTGAACTGGATGACCTGGTTTCACAGGTCATTTATATGCAGGAGGGCAAACTTTGTTTTCATAAGAACATTACTAGTTTACGTGAAGAAACAGGGGAGGAGAAATTATCAAAAGCCATTGCCAGTATCATGTTACAACCTTGACCATGAAAAAGATCATCAAATACGTAATTATTGATATCCTGCGCAATAAAATTGTGCTGGGTTATACCGCTTTCCTTTTATTGATCGCGTTAACCATTTTTAACCTGGAAGATAATTCTGCAAAAGGATTATTGAGTTTGCTGAATATCATTTTAATTATTGTGCCGCTGGTAAGCCTGTTGTTTTCTGCCATATATGTTTACAACAGTTCCGAATTTTTAGAACTGCTGGTAAGTCAACCCTTAAAAAGAAGAACGATCTGGCTCAGCCTTTTTACAGGCCTTGCCACATCCATGGCATTCGCTTTTTTCATTGGAGCCGGTATCCCCATATTATTGTATGAAGCTACGCCTACCGGATTTATGATGCTGGGCACGGGATTATTATTATCCGTGATATTTGTGGCCCTGGCTATGCTGGCTGCAGTGATGGCAAGGGATAAAGCAAAGGGTATTGGCCTGGTTATTTTACTCTGGCTTTACTTTTCTATCATCTTCGATGGATTGGTTTTGTTCGTTCTGTTTCAATTTGCTGATTATCCTTTGGAAAAAACAATGGTGGGGGTAACGGCTTTAAACCCGATCGACCTGGCCAGGGTGCTCATCTTATTGAAAATGGATGTGTCGGCACTGATGGGTTATACCGGCGCCATTTTTAAAGATTTTTTTGGAACCCTACCTGGCCAGGTAATATCATTTTGCGTATTGGTTACCTGGGTGGTCATTCCAACCTGGTTATCATTAAGAAAATTTAATCATAAAGATCTGTAACTATGAAAAGACACGAGGCGTTAGCTCCCTTATCAAGAGAACATCATAGTACACTACTGCTGGCACAGCTGCTGAAGAAGAATGCGCCGGAGTATAAAGGTTTACCGGTCAATCCTGCCGACAAGGCTGAATACGCACTGCAGCAATTTGAAGAGATCATTAAAGCTCATTTTCAACACGAAGAAGCTATGTTGGAAAAAGTAAAAGACTGCCATGCAGAAATACAAACACTGGCTGCAGAAATCATAGAGGAGCATCATCTGTTAACTGCGCTGTTTTATTCATTGAGTGCTGCAACTGACCCGGAAGATATCATGGATAAGCTGGCTAATGCATTGCAGGAACATATCCGCAAAGAAGAACGGGTCTTATTTCCATTGATACAGGAACATTGTTCCGAAGAATTGCTGCAGCAGATCCATACCGATCTGCATTAAAACACCTGTTCTATGAAAAAAGATATCGTAACGAGAAAAGATATAGAATTATTGGTGGATGAATTCTACATGAAAATAAAACGGGATAAGGATATCGGTTTTATTTTCACCGATATTGCTCATGTAAACTGGGAAAAGCATTTGCCTGTTATGTACGATTTTTTTGAGAATATGATTTTTTACACCGGCAGCTACACCGGGAACCCCATGGAATTACACAAGCATATAAACCGGCTGTTCCCGCTTACCACAGCTCATTTTGAACAATGGTATAAATTATTCAGTGCCACGGTCGATGAATTATTTTCAGGTACCACGGCCAATCTCGTTAAACAACGGGTAGAAAGTATAGCTACAGTAATGCAAATAAAAATAGCAAACGAACCATCTTCATCAGATAAAATATTCTAAGAGAAACTTATTTTGCGGGCGGTGGTAATAATACTCCGTCAATAACATGAATAATACCGTTTGATGCCGGGATAGAAGCGATGATCTTTGCAGTGCCATTTATATAAATGCCGTCGGCTTTTTTACTGATCGTGATATTGCCTCCATTCACCTGTCCGATTATTTGGCCCTCCTGCAACATATCTGCTTTAAATACACCAACCGAAACATGATATTGAAGTATATCCGCCAGGTCATCTTTCTTATCTGCTTTTAATAAGCCCTCAACAGTGCCTGGAGGTAATTTATCAAATGCTGCATTGGTTGGGGCAAACACGGTGAATGGCCCGGCATTGCTTAACACATCTAC
Source organism: Ferruginibacter sp. (assembly GCA_039926045.1). Taxonomy (GTDB): domain Bacteria; phylum Bacteroidota; class Bacteroidia; order Chitinophagales; family Chitinophagaceae; genus Ferruginibacter. The sequence continues at coordinate 15,770 of JBDSXS010000250.1, read as the reverse complement.
CAGTCCTGCCGCTTTTACTGCAGTTACCAGGGTTGTATGGTCTTTGCTTGAAATTGCAACCTGCACTACATTTTTGGCCGATTGATCATCCTGTACGCCGGATTGGCCTGTGGTTACGGGATCGGATGCAGAGGTTGCAGTATTACTGGTATTTTGCTCACCGGAATTACAGGAAATTGCAAAAAACAATATGGCAGCTGCTGTTATTGGTTTGATCTTATTTTTCATTTTGGTTGTTTTGATCTGTGAAATATTTCAGCAAATCTATACTGTGACCGTATATTATTTTATGATAATGGTCATTGTCCGGGATGATTATAACCATGCGTAAATAACCATACAGAAAATAAGGAAAAACAAGTAAGTTTGGGATACTTAATCTGCATGATGGACAATCAGAAGAAAACTGTAATTAAAGAAGAGATAAAATTTTTAGAAGGGCCGCAGAGCCGCTTGAAAGAATTCCGATATGCGATGAGCGTATTGATGGATTTCATCAGGGGGTTACGTGCATTGCATTTTGTTGGCCCATGCGTTACCATTTTTGGATCTGCCCGGTTTAAGGATGGACACCCTTATTATGAGCAGACTGAAGAAATTGCCGGAAAAATTGCACAATTAGGATTTACCATTATGACAGGTGGCGGCCCGGGAATTATGGAAGCGGCCAATAAAGGCGCCAAAGCAGTGGGGGGTAGAAGTGTGGGATGCAATATTGTGCTGCCAATGGAACAGGCGCACAATCCATACCTGGATAAATGGGTAAACATTAAATACTTTTTTGTACGAAAGACATTATTGATAAAATATTCCTACGCATTCGTAGTAATGCCCGGCGGATTTGGTACACTGGATGAATATTTTGAGGCGCTGACATTGATACAGACAAAAAAAATAAGTGAATTTCCCATCGTTATCCTTGACAAAGAATTTCACAAAGATCTGATCGAACATATTGAAAAAATGAAAGTAAAAGGCACCATTTCTCCGGCAGACCTTGACCTGTGCCTGTTTACCGATTCGGTTGATGAAGCGGTAATTCATATCAGGGAAAATTCTATTAAGAAATTTAATCTGCAACCCGAAAAGCCCTACAGGCCATTTAAGTGGTTATTTGAGAAAAGATGACGTAGGTGTCTGGCCACTGATCAGCTATCTTCAATCCTGACGTTTTTAGTACATCTGGCATTTCTTAAATAATTATACACTTCGTAGTGGCCTGACACCTGATGAAACTCATATTTAAATTTGATGCTCATCATTGCCTACTGCCGGCATTTTTCCAACTTTTGCTTTATAAAATTTATATTAATGAAAAGCAATCTTGGAAATACAGACAGAACGGTAAGAGTAATATTGGCAGTGTTAATAGGGGCTGCAGGCCTGTATTTTAAAAGTTGGTGGGGCCTTTTGGCCATTGTACCATTGGTAACGGCTTTAAGTTCATTTTGTCCTGTATATAAGATTTTCGGATTGAACACATGTTCTACTAAAAGTGTTCAGTAGCTTCTGTTTAATTACCCCGCTGCTCATTCGTGTGCAGCTTTTTTTTTATTTAAAAAATTGATCTATTACCAATACCAGGTCCATATCGGTTAATTGTTTTCATTGCGGCGATGTTTGTAATGATATTTCTATTTTGGCAGCAGATCATCATTTTTGTTGCCAGGGTTGTAAGCAGGTTTATTTATTGCTGAACGAAAACAACCTCTGTAATTATTACGACCTGGATAAAACACCGGGGTTAAAAGCAAGAGGTAATTTTGTATCCGGCCGTTTTGGTTACCTCGATGATGAAGCGACCATGCTAAAACTCATCCAGTTCCAAAGTGATGAACAGATCAATGTTACATTCTCTGTACCGCAGATGCATTGTTCTTCCTGTATTTATTTGCTCGAAAACCTGCATCGTATTGAGCCCGGTGTAAAGCAGTCCCAGGTAAATTTTCAACAAAAAGAGGTTTTTGTGATCTTTGATCCGCGGGAAACATCCCTGCGTAAAGTGGTGGAACTGCTTGCTTTCATCGGCTACGAGCCGTATATCAGTTTGAAAGACGCAGTTACAAAAAAAGCTCCGGCCTTTAACAGGAGGCAGATCTATAAGATCGGCGTTGCGGGTTTCTGTTTTTCAAATATTATGATGTTGAGCTTTCCCGAATATTTTTCATCAGGAAATATTGAAGAGCCAGGCCTGAAAACTGCATTCACCTGGATCAACGTTGCTTTGTCAGTTCCTGTATTGTTTTTCAGTGCTTCTGCTATTTTTATTTCGGCTTGGAAAGGATTGAGACAGCATCTTTTGAACATTGATGCGCCCATTGCATTAGCCATCATGGTAACTTTTGTAAGAAGCTATTACGAGATCATCAGCGGACATGGTGCAGGATATCTTGATTCGGGTACGGGCATTGTGTTCTTTATGCTGATCGGGCGTTGGTTTCAAAATAAGACCTACGATTCATTTTCATTCGACAGGGATTACCGTTCTTATTTTCCATTGGGTGTTAGCGTAATTGAAGGAAAAATAGAAAAAAATATCCCGGTCACACAATTGCAAAGGTCAGACCGGATCATCATCCGCCATGAAGAAATGGTACCCGCTGATGCCATACTGATGAAGGGCACCGCTAATATTGACTACAGTTTTGTAAGTGGCGAAAATGCTCCCGTTGAAAAACAAAAGGGAGAATTGATCTATGCCGGGGGCAAACAAATGGGCAGCGCCATTGAACTGGAGATCATTAAAGAGGTTTCCAGGAGTTATATCACCCAGCTTTGGAATAATGATATCTTCAAGGGCAACAAAAATGAAGACAGGTCGTACATTCATCCCTGGAGTAAATATTTCACGATCGTGTTGTTAAGTATTGCCGTCGGTACTTTGATCTTCTGGTCATTTTTTGATCCTTCCAAAATATTGCCTGCAGTTACCGCAGTTTTGATCGTTGCCTGCCCCTGTTCATTATTGCTTTCGGCAACATTCACCTACGGTAATATGCTCCGTATTTTCGGCCGCAATAAATTATTTCTAAAAAATGCAGCAGTAATTGAAGGATTGGCAAAAATAAATACAATAATATTTGATAAGACCGGTACCATCACACATACCAATGCTGCGGTCATTAGCTATGAAGGGATTCCGCTTACAGGCGATGAACTGGCCATCATTAAAACAGTTGCCCAACAATCAGCCCATCCGTTAAGTAAAATAATCGCTGCATCAATGCCAGCTTCGCCTGAAAAATTATTAACGCTTACCCAATTCAAAGAATATACTGGTAAGGGTTTAGAGGCTGTAGTGGGTGATATCCCTGTTAAAATGGGGTCTGCAAATTTCATACAGGCGGATCACGAGTTTGTGACACATGATACGGGTACATCGGTTCATGTAGTTTTAGGTAAAAAACATGCGGGCAAATTCATTGTACAAAATCAATACAGGCAGGGTATTACTGAAATGGTTCATAACCTGAAGCAGGATGGAAATGAACTATTTGTTCTATCCGGCGATAATGATTCTGAGCATGCGAACCTTAAAAAAATATTCGGAATAAATACAACGATCAACTTTAACCAATCTCCACAACAAAAACTCGATTTTATTAAAAAACTGCAGCTTGATGGCAAACAGGTGCTCATGATCGGTGATGGTTTAAATGACGCAGGGGCATTAATGCAAAGCCAGGTGGGTTTTTCGGTGAGTGAAAATTCAGCCCGGTTTTCACCTGCCAGTGATGCTATACTTGATGGCAGTAGGGTATTGCTGCTGGATAAGTTCATCAGCTATGCAAAAGCCGGTAAAAAAATAGTAACGGCCAGTTTTATACTTTCCATTTTATATAATATAGTGGGTTTGTCTTTTGCAATACAGGGAATTCTTTCACCCATGATCGCTGCCATCCTTATGCCTGCAAGCAGCATCAGTATTGTATTGTTTGTCAGCCTGCTTTCTTCCTATACCGCAAAACAAAAGGGACTTTAAATTATACCTGACCAATATCATGTTTTGATTTGATAGTCATCAGCCTCAACAATTAAGGGTACAGGTATTTTTGTCCATCATTTAAAATCAACTCTTTTGAGCGCACTTTTTGTTTTGATCGGCATTAGCATCCTGGTTGCAGGCAGTTTCCTGGCAGCTTTTTTATGGAGTGTCAGTAACGGCCAGTTTGATGATGATTATACCCCTTCTATCAGAATGTTATTTGATGATAATCCAAAAAAGAAAACGTCAACCCCTCCTTCATCAAAAAATAATACAAACCAATAATCACATGCAGGTAGAAAAATTTTATTACGACAACCGGATAGTAAATAATTTTGCTTTCGCCACTATTGTCTGGGGAGCCGTTGGTATGCTGGTGGGCTTATGGATAGCATTGCAACTGGTCTTTCCTCAACTAAACATTACACAGTATGGCTCATTCGGCCGCCTCCGGCCACTACATACCAATGCAGTGATCTTTGCCTTTGTGGGCAACGGTATTTTTATGGGCGTTTATTATTCATTGCAACGTTTGTGTAAGGCACGTATGTTCAGTGATAAACTGAGTAATATTCATTTCTGGGGATGGCAATTAATTATTGTAGCTGCTGCCATTACATTGCCCATCGGTTTAACACAAGGAGCAGAATATGCCGAATTGATCTGGCCCATTGACCTGGCCATCACCATCATTTGGGTTGTATTTGGCTGGAATATGTTTGGTACCATTATAAAAAGAAGGGAAAAACATCTGTATGTAGCCATCTGGTTTTACATAGCCACATTTGTAACAGTAGCCGTTTTACATATTGTGCGTTCAGGCCAGCTACCGTATTCCTGGTTGCAAAGTTACAGCTGGTATTCGGGTGTACAGGATGCACTGGTACAGTGGTGGTATGGACATAATGCCGTGGCTTTCTTTTTAACCACACCCTACCTCGGGTTAATGTATTACTTTTTACCAAAGGCGGCCAACCGTCCCGTTTATTCATACAAACTTTCGATTATTCACTTTTGGTCGCTGATCTTTTTATACATATGGGCCGGCCCCCACCATTTATTATATACCGCTTTACCAAACTGGGCCCAATCATTGGGAATTGTTTTTTCTGTTATGCTGATATTTCCGAGCTGGGGAGGTATGATCAATGGTTTGCTTACTTTACGCGGCGCCTGGGACAGGGTGAGGGATGATGTTATTTTAAAATTTATGGTGGTGGCCGTTACTGCTTATGGTATGGCAACTTTTGAGGGCCCCATGCTTTCATTAAAGAGCGTGAGTGCGGTTTCGCATTACACCGACTGGATCATTGCCCACGTTCACGTAGGCGCATTGGGCTGGAACGGTATGCTCACATTCGGTGTTTTGTATTGGCTGATCCCACGCATTTTTAAAACAGACCTGTATTCAAAAAAATTAGCCAGTAACCACTTTTGGCTGGCAACACTGGGTATTTTATTTTATACAATACCCATGTATTGGGCAGGTATACAGCAAAGCCTGATGTGGAAACAATTCACTGAAGCCGGACAATTAAAATACACTTTTTTAGAAACCGTTACCTACATGAGACCATTTTATGCCATGCGTTCACTGGGTGGCACATTGTACCTGACGGGTGTATTCATCATGTTCTATAATATTTATAAAACAGTTAAGAAAGGTAAGTTGGTTGCTAATGAAGAAGCTGAAGCAGCACCATTGGTAAAAGAATATGTTAAGCATACAGGAGAACATTGGCACCGGGTGATAGAAAGAAAACCTGTTCAGTTTATGATCTTCAGTTTGGTGGTGATACTGATCGGGGGGATCATTGAAATAGTTCCCACTTTCATGATCAAATCAAATGTACCCACCATCAGCAGCGTTACACCCTATACCCCGCTTGAATTACAGGGGAGGGATATTTATGTGCGTGAAGGATGTTATACCTGTCACTCACAAATGATACGGCCCTTCCGAAGTGAGACCGAACGTTATGGTGAATATTCAAAAGCAGGGGAATTTATTTATGATAAACCATTTCAATGGGGTAGTAAACGTACCGGGCCCGACCTGGCCAGGGAAGGCGTAGGTATCCTTAAAAAAACTGATGGCTGGCATTTTCGCCATTTCAGGGAACCATCTTCTATGAGCGAAGGTTCTATTATGCCTTCTTATCCGTTCCTGTTAACACAGAACCTGGATACATCCTTAACCATAGCAAAGATCAATGCCATGCGCTCACTTGGCGTGCCTTACGAAAAAGGGTATGAAAATTTTGCCAACAGTGAGCTGATGACGCAGGCAAACAGTATCCGGATCAATTTAAAAATAGAAGGTATTGAAGTGCCGGCAAACCGCGAAGTAATTGCGTTGATCGCCTATATACAGCGTCTTGGAAAAGATATCAGTAAAAATAAAACAGCAACATTTAATAAATAAATCATGTTCAAATTTATAAAGCAATACGCCGAAACGATCAGCCATGTCAATATTTATCCCATGATATCGTTGTTCGTTTTTTTTATCTTTTTTATTGTACTGCTGGTATTGGTAAAAAAGATGAAGAAAGAAAGGGTAGAAGAACTGGCGAATTTACCTTTTGACCGGGAAGAATTAACTAACTCAACCTTATAAAATATACAGTATGTTACTCCTGAAATCTATAAAAAATAAAATTGCTTTAACCGTGATTTCCTTTTTTGTGGCATCCGTTCTTGTGGCACAAACTACCCCCGTGGCTGCCCGGCCTGTTACATCAGGATATAACCAATTGGCCATGCTTCTGATGATCCTGATCGTTGTACTTGCTTTTGTGATATGGGGAATGGGGATGGTGTTAACAGCTTTAGGCAGGCAATTGGTAGACAAAAGTAAAAATGCTTCAAAAGTTTTAAGCGTTATGCTGCTTGCAGGTTTCTCATTGCTCTCGCAGGTTTCGCAGGCCCTGGACGCAACGGCAACAAATGTAGTAAAACAATTACCCAATTATGGGGGACTCAGTTCTACAACTTATTACCTGTTCCTGACGGTTTTTTTCATGGAACTTGTAGTGATCCTCTTTCTTGCATTCTCTATACGGAGGATGTACACAGAATTACTGCCGGAGAAAATAAAACCAAGGTCAGAAGGATCAATGTTCAGGACCTGGTGGGCAAAGATGGATTCGAAATTATTTACTAAAGCAGTAGCTGTTGAAAAAGAAGCGGACATTTTACTTGATCATGATTACGATGGTATAAAAGAGCTTGATAATGCTTTGCCTCCCTGGTGGAAGTATGGTTTTTATATCACCATCGGCATAGCTCTTATCTACCTGCTTAACTTTCATGTACTGGGTATAGGCTTAAATCCTGCACAGGAATACAATGCTGAAATGGAAAAGGCAAGAATTGAAAAGGAAGTGTATGAGGCCAATAATAAAGACAGGATAGATGAAAATAATGTGCCCATGGCCAACACAGATGGTATTAAAGCCGGTCAACTTTTATTTGAAGCAAATTGTGTGGCCTGTCATTTAAAAGATGGCGGAGGAATGGTTGGACCCAATTTAACTGATGATTACTGGTTACACAAAGGTTCATTAAATGATATTTACAACACCATTAAAGTGGGTTACCCCGATAAAGGTATGCAGCCCTGGGGTAGTATGTTCTCACCCAAAGAAATAAGTTTTCTTGCAGGCTTTATTAAATCGCTTAAGGGTAGTAAACCCGCCTCACCAAAAGCACAACAGGGAGAATTTTATATAGATGCAGTTTTAACTGATTCAACTTTGGCAGCAAAACCTGATTCAGCAGGAGTTAAAAAATAAAGATGACAGAAATGATTGATATGCCTAAGCAGGAATCTTTCAGGGATTCGGTTGCCACGATCAACAGCGAGGGAAAAAGGAATTTTATCAATCCCAAAAAACCTAAGGGCAGATTATATAATTTAAGAACCTGGTTCAGCATCGCTTACCTGGTTGTTTTTTTTACGCTTCCGTTCATCAGGGTTAATGGGGGCCCATTGTTCATGTTCAATGTGCTGGAACGCAGGTTCATTTTTTTCGGAATGACCTTCTGGCCGCAGGACTTTTTTATTTTTGCCATTGGATTCCTGACGTTTGTTGTTTTTGTAATTCTGTTTACAGTAGTATTTGGCCGTATTTTTTGCGGCTGGGCCTGCCCGCAGACCATTTTTATGGAAATGATTTTCCGAAAGATCGAATACTGGATCGATGGTGACTCCACTAAGCAAAAGCAATTAAGGGCCATGGCCTGGAATGCAGAGAAGATCAGGAAAAGGGCCCTGAAGTTTATTGCCTTCTTTGCCATATCATTCCTTATAGCCAATTTTTTCCTGGCTTATATTATTGGGATGGACCAGTTGATAGGCTACATACAAAACCCTGTGGCACATGTGGGCACACTGATCTCCTTAATGATATTTACAACTATTTTCTTTTTTGTTTATTGGTGGTTCAGGGAGCAGGTTTGTATTGTTGTTTGCCCCTATGGAAGATTACAGGGCGTTTTACTGGATAAGAATTCTATAGTTGTTGCATACGATCATAAACGCGGAGAGGAGCGGGGGAAACTTAAAAAGGCTGATGACCATGATTGTAAATGTACCGACTGCCATGAAGACGGCGCATGTAAAAGTATTGCGGCAAAATTTGAAGCCTATACAAAACCCGGCGATTGTATCGATTGTTTTGCCTGCGTAAGGGTTTGTCCTACCGGCATCGACATCCGTAATGGGACTCAACTGGAATGTATTAACTGTACAGCCTGCATTGACGCCTGCGATGATATCATGGTAAAGATCGATAAGCCAAAAGGACTGATCCGGTATGCATCTGAAAACAGCATTACCGATGGCGTAAAACTCACATTCAACAGAAGGATAAAAGCATATTCAACTGTATTGGTTCTTTTACTTTCCCTGCTCACGTTTTTATTGGCCAGCCGCACCGACCTGGATGTGACCTTAATGAGGACTGCAGGGATGACCTATACCAAGCTACCCGACGGCCGTTTAGCCAACCTGTACAATTTAAAATTGGTCAATAAAACCCACCAGGACATTGACTTTGCATTAAGACTGGAAAACCTGCCTGGAGAAATTACCCTGGTTGGCAGCGGCCAACTGAAGGTTAAAAAAGAAGATTATTCGCATTTACAATTCTTTGTAAAACTTAAAAAAGAAAATATAACAAACTGGAAGACGGAAGTAAAGATCGGTATGTATGAAGGAGATAAAAAGATAAAAACAATTACGGCTAAATTCATCGGGCCTGAAGTGTATAACTAAAATGATCAATTATGAACTGGGGAACTAAAATACTAATCGTGTATGTTGTTTTTATATCGGGCATATTGCTGATGGTTTTCAGATCATCTATCCAAAAAACAGACCTGGTAACAACGGATTATTATGCTAAAGAATTAAAATACCAGGAAAAGATCGATGAGATGAACAGGGTATCGGCATTATCGGCGTCGATAGCATATGTCATTAAAGATAATTCTATCATCATACAGTTCCCTAAAGATTTTGCAGGTAAAGTATTGGTTGGAGAAGCAGTGCTGTATTGCCCATCAGATGAAAATAAGGACATAAAGAAAAGTTTTTCAGTACAGGATAAGCCAGTGCAACTGGCACTGCCTGCTGCAAATAAGGGCTTGTATGAATTGCATATAAGCTGGCAGGACGGGAGCGTATCTTATTATTTCGAAAAGAAAATATTTATCTAAATGGTACAATTGTTTTTTGTCGCTTTTATGATTGGTATTGTCGGCAGTTTTCACTGTGTGGGTATGTGCGGCCCGCTGGCATTGGCACTACCCCTGAACAACAATAGCTTTTTTGCAAAGTTTTCCGGGGCACTTATATACAATGCAGGCCGTATTGTTACTTATTCTGTGTTTGGGTTAATATTTGGATTGATTGGTCAGACAGCTGCATTATTTGGTTTTCAGCAATGGCTGTCGATCGGCATCGGAATCCTGATTCTTTTGTTCATTATTATTCCAAAAAGGTACAGCATGCAACATGCTGCATCAAATTATGCAACCAGTTTTTTTACTAAGTTAAGATTAGAACTGGGCCAACTCTTCACGCAAAAAAATCATTCTTCACTTTTTGTCATCGGGCTATTGAATGGTTTACTGCCTTGTGGATTGGTGTATATGGCTGTGGCAGGGGCTATCGCAGCTGGCGAATTTGGGAAAAGTGTTTTATTTATGGCAGCGTTTGGTTTGGGCACATTACCCATTATGTGGAGCGTAGCATTTTTTGGAAATTATCTGGGTGTATCCTTGCGTCAAAAGATACGCCGGGCATATCCTTATATGATGGCTTTAATGGCTTGTTTACTCATTTTAAGAGGAATGGGCCTGGGGATACCATATGTTAGCCCTAAAATGAATACCGAACAGGCTTCTGCACACGGGTGCTGTACCAAAGACTGACGAATCTCAGGTATTGCAATGATAATTATCCTAGCATGAGCATGGGAATAAATCTAAGTTTGTTGCAATAATGTTTTTGATCTAATAATAATAGCAAACTGTGTTTTATATGGCACCCGTTAAAATATCAAAGCCAGATCAGTTTCACCATGAAAATAAAACATGGGGCCGTTTACTTGAATTTTTTAAACAGGAAAATACATTTTTAAAGAACCGACTATCGGAAGTTGTTGATCCCAGCACCGATAAAGATTTTTTAGCACTGGCAGAACAATTCCAGAATAAATTCATTTTAAAAGACGAATACATTGATGAACTGCGCCATGATATCAATGCACAGGATATGGATCTGCTAAATAATAAAAACAGTATTGTTGACAATAAGTTGCTGAAACGCCAGGAAAAACTGCGGAATGAAATGGAATATTTTGAAAAGGATTTTAGCCGGCTTAGGAATGACTTTAATAAATATCTTTCAGCTGTTTTATAACGTGGCACTAGTTTAACATGTCTACCAATTTCTTTTCATTAGTGATGATGATATTCCCATCTTTAATTTCAATTAACTGCTCACTCTTAAAATCACTAAGTGTACGGATAAGTGACTCTGTAGCCGTTCCTGCAATATTAGCAAGATCCTCTCTTGATATATGAATGGAGAATTTATCCTGCTTTTCCTGCCTGTATTTTTCCTGGAGTGTTAATAGCGCATCTGCCACTCTTTTACGAAGTGAATTATAGGCGAGTCCCAAAAGCTGGTTTTCTTTTTCTGTAATATTTTTTGCCAGCAGTTTGATGAATTTATGGGTTACATCCCGGTTACTGTGCAATAAATTCTCAAATTCCTCTTTAGGAATAACAGCAATATCGCATTCCTCAATAGCTTCTGCTGTTTCTTTATAAACGGTTTCTTCCAGCAAAGCAGTATATCCAAAAAAATCACCCTCATTGAATAATCCCACCGTTAACTCCTTGCCGGCATCATTGGTTTTGCAGGTCTTTACTTTCCCCTTCCTGATATAATATAAACGGTTTGGGTGATTGCCTTCAGAGTATATCGGTTGTTTCTTTTTATAATGGTTGATATTCCTGTCTGCGGCCAGTTCCTGTAATGCATTAACCCCTTTAAATTCATTCAGCATTTGATGCATGCCTTCGGCGTTATTGTCAAATTCTTTGGAGAGGATGTCCATTTTTTTAAGACGGCTATCCACTGCATTCAGTAATTCAATGTCGCTGAAGGGCTTGGTAATATAATCATCGGCACCCATTTCCATACCTCTCCTGAAATCACTGCGTTCTGCTTTTGCGGTTAAGAAAATAAATGGAATGGCTGTTAACTCCGGATTTTTATGCAGCAGGTGTAAAACACCATAGCCATCCAAAACCGGCATCATAATATCACAGATGATCAGGTCGGGTTTTTCCTTTAATGCCATTTCAACACCTGCTTTGCCATTCTCTGCAGTGTGTACTATATAGCCAGCCAGTTCTAAAATTTCGGCAGTATTTTCCCGTATCTCATTATTATCTTCTATCAGTAATAAGTGCTTCATAAAACGATGGTATGTTTTCGTAAAATAGCTATCTCTTCAATGTAATTGTAAATGTAGTACCTTCTTCCAATTCGCTTTTAAATTCAATTTTCCCATCCAATATTTCAATGTATTTGCCCACAATATGCAGTCCCAGACCCGTTCCCTGTATATTGGTAACATTGGTACCCCTGAAAAAACGTTCAAATAAATGTTCCTGGTCTCCTGCTGAAATTCCCATGCCGCTATCTTTTACGGTCATGATGATACGGTCTTCCAGCACGTTGCTGGTAATTTCAGTTGTACTTCCTTCGTTCGAAAATTTTATGGCATTTGATAACAGGTTGATGATGATATTACGTAACAGGGCAGGGTCAGAAAAAACCACTTCATCACCACTGTGCACATATGTAAACTGCTGCCCGCTTTTTGCAATGCCTTCCATCTCACTGCAAAGCGAGGTGATTTGCTCCCTGATGTTAAAATCAATATTATTAGCCATGATCTTTCCATCTTCAATTTTGCCTATCGATAGAAACTCATTCAATAAATTGGTCAGATTATTTACTGAAGATTTAATGCGTTGAATATGCTTATCCCTTTTTTCCTGTTCCTCTGTATTGGTGTATTTGGCTACCAGCGAGGCGGAAGACAGGATCGTACTTAAAGGTGTTCTGAACTCATGAGATGCCATAGAAACAAAACGGCTCTTCAGGTCACTCAGGTCTTTTTCCTTGCTTAAAGCTTTTGTCAGCTCATCTTTTGAAACTTCCAGCTCCTGCAATATTTCTTGTAACTGTTTTGTTCTTAATTCAACTTTCTCCTCCAGTTCCTCATTCATGCCAGCTACTTTCAAATTGATCTCAGATAATTGTTCCTTTTGCTGCAGTATACCATTTTCATATTCTTTTCTTTTGCTGATATCACTGACAAAAGCGATCGTAAAACTTCCTTCAGGAGTTGTGTAATTACTCAGGCTGATCTCAACCGGGAATTCGGAACTGTCTTTTTTTACCGCAAAAAGGTCTTTACCCAAACCCATGGGCCTTGGCCTTGGGTTTTCAATGTAATGATCCCGATACTCAACATGCTTTGGATGATAGCGTGAAGGAATGAGGGTCTCTATCTTTTTCCCGATCAGCTCGCCTGGGTCTTCATATCCAAAAAGGGCAAGTAAAAAATTATTGACCAACAGTATCTCAGCTTTAGCATTGGCTACCAAAATGCCCATAGAAGCAAATTGAAATAATGCTTCAAATTTTTCTTTTTCCTGCCGGAGTTTTTCAGTTTGCATGCTAAGTTTAAAATTTGCTTCTGGTTATTGTAAAAATACAATAAAGAAAGGATGCCAGCCTGCAATACTTGAACACCTGTTCAGGATGTCAGTCACGGGGTAAATACACGATTAAATGGCTAAGATCTGCTCAGCGAGTTCATCCATCCTGATCCCGTTATGGCTTTCTTCATAAACACATTCCATGTTCTTAATTAAAAGCACCTGGGGCGATTTGTGGCTGACGGCAAAATCCAGGGCGATCTTATTGGAGAGTGACCTGTATTTGACAAGGTCGAGGAAATAAAAATCACAATTTTCGGGTTGCTTATCTCTTTCCAGGCGGTTTTTTATCATGCTGCTTGTACCACATCGGGTGCTGTGTTTGAAAATGACCTGTGGCCTGGTAATGGATAATTCTTTGATTTCGGTAAGCTGGTCTGCACTGATTAGATCTATCCAGTTCATAATAAAGTAGCCGGAAGTTGATATTTTAGTTTTGCTTATTGTGCAACTGCGGGGCAACCTGTTTTACGACTTGGGCTGCAGCTGCTGATCAATGCGGTAACTGTAATTAAGACAATTAAAACTAAAAATATTTTTTTCATCATTTTTCTTTTGAAGTTAAAAACTTATTATTGCACAAAATATTAGATGCAAAGATAATTTACCCAGGTTAAACGGAGAAATACAATTTATATTACCTTGGGCATCATTTTTAGACGGAAATACGGAAAACTATCCTGTGAATTTAATAATTAACCAATAAAAAGTAAAATCCAACATGTTACAGTTAAAGCGCCCTATTGCATTTATTGATCTTGAAACTACAGGGGTAAACCTGTCAACTGACCGTATTGTTGAAATTGCGATTATCAAAATTTCACCTGATGGCAGCCGCCAGGTAAAAAGAAAACTGCTCAATCCCGAAATGAAGATCCCAAAAGAATCAAGTGATATACATGGTATAACTGATGAGATGGTAAAAGATGCACCTACGTTCAAGCAGTCGGGGAATGAGATAAAAATGTTCATCGAAAATTGTGATATGGGGGGGTATAACAGTAACCGCTTTGATATCCCGATCCTGATGGAAGAATTTTTGCGTGCCGGTATGGAGGTAGATCTGAGTACCAGGAAAATGATCGATGTGCAACATATATTCTATACCATGGAACCGCGTACATTAACAGCTGCCTATAAATTCTTTTGCCAGAAAGAACTGGTTGCTGCACACAGTGCTGAAGCAGATGTGGATGCTACGATTGAAGTATTGATGGCGCAGCTGGAAAGATATAAGAACCTTGGTGATTCAGTTGAATCTATATTGGGTGTTATAGGTGAAGATAAGGTTGTTGATTATGCCCGCCGCTTTTGTTTTAATGACAAAGGCGTGGAGATATTTAATTTTGGCAAACACAAGGGCAGGTCTGTGAGGGATGTTTTAAAGGCTGAACCCCAGTATTATGACTGGATGATGAGGGGGGATTTTCCGCTGCATACCAAGCAAAAACTCACTGAAATACTCAACAGCACCCTGTTAAAGAACAATTAAATAGCTTTTGTAGAAAATATGTTGATAAGGCAATCCCATATTTTATGTAAATTTAGGGTTGTTAATTAAGTAAAGGCATTGGAAAAATTAGTCATCATACCAACTTTTAATGAGAAAGAAAACATCGAAAAGATAATCGGTGTGGTGATGGATTTGAAGCTTAATTACCATATTCTTATTATCGATGACAGTTCTCCCGACGGCACTGCCGAAATCATTCAATCATTAATGCCCAAATATCCCGGGCAATTATTTTTAGAACAACGAACCGGTAAATTGGGTTTGGGTACGGCATACATTCATGGATTTAAGTGGGCCATTGAAAAAGGTTACCGTTTTATTTTTGAAATGGATGCTGATTTTTCACACAATCCAAACGACCTGGAAAGATTATACCAGGCCTGTAGAAATGGAGCCGATGTTGCCGTGGGATCACGTTATGTAAAAGGTGGCGCTGTGGCTAACTGGCCTGCCGACCGTATCATACTTTCAAAAGGCGCTTCTGTATATACACGGCTGATCACCTGGATGCCGGTTAAAGATCCAACAGCAGGGTTTGTATGTTATAAAAAAGAAGTGCTGGAAGCCATGAACCTTGATGGGATTGAATTTGTGGGCTATGCATTCCAGATCGAAATGAAATTTGCAGCCTGGAAACTTGGCTTTAAGATCACCGAGGTACCCATTACATTTATTGACCGCGAATTTGGCGCCAGTAAAATGAACAAGGGTATTATTAAAGAAGGAGTGTTGGGTGTACTTAAACTCCGCTGGCACAGCTTGTTCAAAAATTACCGCAAAAAAGTTACCAATACTGATTTTAACAGCAATGTAAATTTTCGTCAACCCGGTGTTGCATTGGAAAGTAAATAGTTCCATGAACGCTTTCTCCTCTTCGAAAATATTTATCCTTAGTTTATGTAATGTTTTTTAAAACTGCATCTGTATCATTAAACTAATGATCATGCAGAAACTGCAACT
>JBDSXS010000249.1:0-3069 GCA_039926045.1 Ferruginibacter sp. | reverse complement strand
GCTGGTGGACAGGCTGATCATGAAAAGTATTGAATATGCATACAGTCATCATTATAAAGAAATGACAGGCTACGTAAAAGAACATGCACAGGAAATGAGTGAGGCCATCATGCGTAAGCATATTGACCTGTATGTAAATGCTTATTCGCTTGGCCTTGGTGAAACAGGAAAAAAAGCGGTGATGAAATTCCTGGATGTTTACAAGGCTAATAATCCGGAAGCCCGCTTTTTGGAAACTGACTTATTTGTGAAATAGGTATCAAAGTTTAGTTCTTACGCAGTGCTTTGGCATATAGTTCCAGGCAACGTTTCCTGGCAAATTCATGTTCCACTATTGGTCCAGGGTAACTCAATTCATTCAGTTCGGGGACCCATTTATTTATATATTCCAGTTTAGGGTCAAATTTTTTGGTTTGCAGGTAAGGATTGAATATTCTGAAATAAGGCGCCGCATCGCAACCGCTGCCTGCTGCCCACTGCCAGCCACCATTGTTGGCTGCCAGGTCAAAGTCCAGTAATTTTTCTGCAAAATAAGCTTCGCCCAGGCGCCAGTCAAGCAATAAATGTTTGGTTAAGAAAGAAGCTACGATCATACGTACCCTGTTATGCATAAAGCCGGTTGTATTTAATTCACGCATACCTGCATCTACAATCGGATAACCCGTTTGGCCATTGCACCATTTTTCAAATTCACCTTTATCCCTTCTCCATTCTATTTGATCATAAGCCGGTTTAAAAGCTTTTCCTTTTCCAACATCCGGAAAGTGCCAGAGTATCATTTGATAAAAATCACGCCATATTAATTCATTCAGGTATGTATCACTTAAACTGCTGCTAGCTTTTGCTATCTGCCTGATGCTAACGGTACCGAAACGTAAGTGTACACCCAATTTTGAGGTACCGCTGATGGCAGGAAAATTTCTTTGTTCGCCGTATTTTAAAACAAGCTGATCGTTTAGCTCTTTTGACGGGAAAGATTTTTCAACAGCTGTAAAACCCATAGATGCTAAAGCAGGAAGCGGAACTGCGGGTTGCTTATAAAATTTATTAAAATATTTATCTGTTGGATATGACCGAAAGTGGAATTCATTTAATACGGATCTCCACTTCCTGCTGTAAGGTGTAAATACGGTGTAAGGTTTTCCATCATCTTTAATGACTTCATCCTTTTCAAAAATGACCTGGTCCTTAAAGCTATGAAATGATACAGCCTTTGTTTTTAACAAAGATTCAACAGCGGCATCTCTTTCCCGGGCATATGGTTCATAGTCATGATTGGTAAATACCTTTTCGATGGTATATTTTTCAAGCAGTTCAGTAAAGGCTTCAGCAGGTGTAGCATAAAATATCTCCAGTGATGAACCCGGTTTTATTAAAGTAGTTTGAATTTCATTCAATGCCGCATGAATAAACTCCACCCTCCTGTCGGCTTTATTATCCAATTGATCGAGTATGTTCTTATCAAAAATGAAAATAGGTACCACCTGTTTGTTGTTTTTCAATGCGTGATAAAGCCCTGCATTATCTACCAGGCGCAGATCACGTCGAAACCAAAAGATGTTAACTGTTTCCATGAATAAATATAACTCCTCATTAAACAGCAGAATTATTAAATAGTTGGAAAAATGTCAGCATAAATTTTTTGTGTTTGGGTATTGCTGTATTTTTTATCTCCGAAGTTTTGCACCCAGCGGATATGGTAGATGGAATTGGTTAGAAAAATTTCATCTGCATTCAGCAGGTCTTCAACGGTTAATTCACATTCAATAACCCGGGCATCATTTTTTTTAAGTTGCTGCAGTATATTTCTTCGCATTATCCCGGCAATGCAGCCTTCGGAAAGGGCTGGGGTATGCACCGTATTGCCTTTAATTAAAAAAATATTGGCCATGGTTGTATCGCAAAGCCTGTCGTTTGTATTCAACACCACAGCATCGTTCCATTTTTGCTTTTTTGCAAATTGTGCTGCCATGGTATAGGGCAAAAAATTATTATGCTTGAGGTTACTCAGTATATCAGTGCTTTTCTTTATACCAGGATAAACACCTAGTACCAGTCCGTTGCTATTCCATGTACCGCTATCATCCGGGAGCGCCCAGGTTTGTAACAGGTAGTTTGGCTTATGGTCAATGTCATCATACAAGCCCCCATCTCCTCTAAAAACCGTTAATCTTATCCTTGCTGTTTTATTATGACCGTTCTTTTTAACCAGTGACAAGATCTGCTCCTCCAAAAAAGACGGAGTGAACAGCTTTGGTAAATTAAATTCCAGGAGGTTCATCCCTTTCCATAGCCTGGCTAAATGTTCATCAATAAAATGCAGCTGGCCATGTTTACATTTCATGGTTTCAAACAGCCCGTCGCCGTATCTTAATCCCCGGTTACTTTCCGCAATCACTGCTGTGCCGTTTGAATAGATCTTCCCGTTGTAATTAAAGTATTCCATCACTCAAATATATGATTAACCATTTTCACTATCGGTACCTGCATAAAACAAAATGCCCCCGGAAATTCCGGGGGACAAATTTTAATTACTGTTTAGAGACCAGAGTTAAAACGATGAAATTTAGTGTTCTTCGTTTAAAATATTATGTTTTACGGCGTACATGATCAGGCCTGCTGTACTTTTAGCGCCGGTTTTTACTTTTAATTTATCACGGATGGCTTCTACGGTACGTGGACTAAGGTCCACCATATCGGCAATTTCCTTGGTACTTTTCTCCTCACACATTAATTTGAGGATCAGCATTTCTTTATCATTCAGGTGGGCCTCCTGTTGCATTAACCTTTGTGGAGTTATGTCATTACGTTGTTTCAGGTTGGTTAGCAGTGCCTTATTGGTCAAAGAATTAAAATAATATTCCTGTTCGAAACATGTTTTAATGGCTTCATAAATAACTTCGCTGTCGCTGGTCTTGGTGAGATAGCTGTTGGCCCCTATTTCCATCAATTTGGTGATCATGCTGTGGTCATCCATCATGGTCAGCATGATGATCCTTGTCTGGGGGTAAAGTTTTTTTATTTCAGGCAGGGCAGTTATCCCATCCATGATCGGCATTTGAATATCCA
>JBDSXS010000248.1:0-3702 GCA_039926045.1 Ferruginibacter sp. | reverse complement strand
ATAGTAAAAACCATAGTAAACTTCGAAATCCAAATAAACAATAACTATCTCATCTGTTGACTAAAAAAATCCCCCGATAAAACCGGGGGATTTTTTATTGAATATCTATCTCATCCACAAAAATATGTGTATCCCCTCCTGCACCTAAATGCCATGCAGGTAACTTACCGTACTGAATAGCTTTGATCCTTACATACCTTGCCGCGACAGTTGTAAAATTTGCTGCCACATCTTTCACCTGTGCTCTTTCATCTTCAATAGCCAAAAAGTCTTTCCCTGAATACACTTGTGTGAAATTTTTATTGTCGTTTGAAACTTCAATAATTATTTGCCTGGGTAAAATGATCCATGACCTACTGTCCTGCAATAAACCAATATTAACTGCAGAAACAGGTTTGGTTTCCTGCATGTCAATCACCACATCCAGGTCTGTTTTTTGATAGCCCTGCCAGTTGCCTTTGCGCCAGTCGGATTCACCACGTATGCCGTCAATTAAACCGCTTGCCCCGTTACCGTCATACTGCTGTTCATATTTGGTATTCGATTGTATGCTCCAGTCATGAAGCATTTTTGTGTACTTAGCTGTAGTAATAAAACTGGTTTCCCCCTTTGCATTTACAGCAATGGCTTTAAGGGTAGTTGATCCATTTACAGTGATCGGGCCAATATATTTTTTTGAAGACGAATTTGGTACAGAGCCATCCATGGTATAATAATAACCCACGTCTTTTTGAGCTGAGCTGATTGTAACGGTCTTTGTATTCTTAAAAGACATGGCGCCACCATCGATCACAGGATTTAAAACGATCAGTTGATCAGTGATCCTGGTTGACGGAATATCAATTGTACCAAATGCAGACGTCTTTGCCCCCATTGCAAAATTCAAACTGCCTCCATCATTAATATTGAAATATGGGATGTATGACCGGGTATACGGCTTACCATTCAGCTTTGCAGATTGAATGTAAAAGTTCTCATTGCTTATCTTATCTGCTGTTATCCTAAATATTTTTCCATTTTCCAAATGAATGGTTGCAGATGAGAACAAAGGTGTGCCGATAATATAATCCGTTGTTCCGGGTGTTACCGGGTAAAAACCCAAAGCACTCAACACATACCAGGCGCTCATTTGTCCGCAATCCTCATTGCCTTCCAACCCATCAGGGCTATCATGATACATGGTATTCATAATACGATGTATCATGGCCTGTGTTTTATAAGCAGCGCCCGTAAAATTGTAGAGATAAGCAATATGATGACTGGGTTCGTTACCATGTGCATATTGTCCGATGAGTCCGCTGATGTCGCTTTGTTCACGCCCGGTTGTTTGCGAATTTTCAGTGAACAACCGGTCAAGTTTTTCTTCCATTTTTTTTCTTCCACCAATCATGTCCTGGTAACTATTAATATCCTGCGGTGTATAAAAAGAATATTGCCAGCTGTTGGCTTCGGTAAAATTATTATTCACTTCACGTGGGTCAAATGGTGAGACCCAGTTGCCGTTCTTGCGTGGCCGCATGAAACCTGTTTGCAGGTCAAGGATATTTTTGTAAGACTGTGCTCTTTTGATATAGTAATCATAGTCAGCCATGCTTCCCTGTTTTTTTGCAAACTGTGCAATACACCAGTCATCATAAGCATATTCCAAAGTTTTGCTTACACTTTCGTGCTCATCATCCATTTCCAAAAGCCCATGATCCATTAAAGCAGGTAAACCCAAATGATCCCAGGTAGCACTTTTCTTCATGGCTTCCAAAGCAAGTTTAGTATCAAACTTATTAATGCCTTTCATATAGGCATCTACAATTACCGGCACGCTGTGGTAGCCGATCATACAATCCGTTTCGCAACTGCTGAGTTCCCAAACAGGTAACCTGCCACCCTGTTGATACTGTACTAAAAAAGTTTTTATGTAATCAAGCGTTCGTTTCTGATCAATGATCGTGTACAAAGGATGTGCACCCCGGTAGGTATCCCAAAGGGAAAAAACCGAATAGTTGGTAAAGCCATTGGCTGTATGAATATTATTATCCCTGCCCCTGTATTGCCCATCCACATCCTGGTTTATATTGGGCACGATGGAGGTGTGGTATAAGGCTGTATAAAAAGTACGCAGTTGTTTAACGTCATTGCTGGTAACTTCTATCCTACCTAATTCTTTATTCCAGGTTCTTTCAGCAGCAGCTTTTGTTTTTTCAAAATCCCATCCCGGCAATTCTTTTGTAAGGTTATTTTGAGCACCTTCAATACTAACGGCTGATATACCAACTTTAGCCATTACAGTTTTACTGTTGAATGTAAAAAAAGCTTTGAGGTTTTTGCTTTTTTCAATCTTTGTTGATCTCAACGGTTGCAAAACATCATCAACCCAAATCCCATTCTTTATAAATGGAAATGAAAATTCAATAACAAAATAAACATACTGGTTATCGGCCCAGGCCTTGCTGCGTCTCAGGCCGGCAATGGTATGATCATTCAGGATCATCAATGAAGATTCAAGCACTTCATCCCGGTGTTTCAGATCAATGATAACATGATTATTATTTGAACCTGCAAAACTGTAGCGGTGAAAGCCAACCCTTGTTGCTGCCGTAAGCTCGGCTAAAATATTATCATCTTCCAATAGTACCGAATAAAAACCTGCTGATGCTTTTTCTTTGGCATGGGAAAATTTTGATCCGTACACTTTATTATCACCCGATGGATCCCCGTTCATCGGCATTAACAATACATCTCCGAAATCACTAACACCGGTGCCGCTTAAATGTGTGTGTGTAAATCCGTAAATATAATTATCAGAATAATGGTAACCACCACATCCATCCCAGCCATCCAGCCTTGTATCCGGACTTAACTGTACCATGCCATGCGGCAATACAGCCCCGGGGTATGTATGACCATGGCCACCTGTGCCAATAAAAGGGTTTACATATTGGGTAAGGTTTTTTTGGGCTAAGAGGGCATGGTTCGACAGGCTCACCAGTGAAAAGAGGAAAAAAAGAGAGGAAAAGAATATTATCTTATTTTTCATGCAGATCATTTTGCACAAGATAAAACTTATTGAAAAAAAATGCGGCAATAAAAAAAGCTCCACAAGGGAGCTTTATTTTTTTGTGCGAATCATTTTAAAATGGTAGGTCATCAACTGCTGACCCTGCATGCACAGGTTCTGTTTTTACAACAGGGGCAGTACCCATACCGGTATTGGTAACATTACCCTGGTTTGATCCCTGGTTATCTTTGTTACCACCCAATAACTGGATGTTCTGAACACGCATGCGCAAAGTTGCTGCGGCCTGTCCCTCTTTGTTGGTATAGGCGTCTGCTTCGGGTGAACCTTCGGCATAAACAGAAGTACCTTTTACCAGGTATGGCGCAATGGCCGTCTTGTCTGTCCAGTAAGCACATTCCACCCAGGTGGTTCTTTCCTTTTGATTTCCCTGTGCATCTTTGTAACGTTCTGTATGTGCTACGCTGAAGTTGATCACGTGTTTACCGTTGATCTCTTTTACAATGCAATCTTTGCCAAGATTGCCGATGATCTGAAGTTTAATCATAACTGTGTTTTTAAATTATTAATCGATGTATCTGGTTGTGCTATTAGTTATGTTATAAAGTTAAAAGTTAATCCCAAATTACTGCCCGGGGTGCATTCATTGTGCGTAAATAATCCAGTAATTGCCCGGTATGCACACTCTCATG
>JBDSXS010000247.1:0-5554 GCA_039926045.1 Ferruginibacter sp. | reverse complement strand
GTTGTCCGGTCATATTATGAAACTGCTGAAAAAGAGTTTGAATCGCTGACATTCAGGGGCCTGGTGGTTGTTAATGCTGAAACAGCAGCACTGTTGTTTATGGGGTATCCATGGAAAGACGGAGACCCCAAGATGTTTTTGGCTCTTACCAAAAAAGGTTTATCTGCCCTTACCATTATTGAGCAGAAAATACCCGAAGACAAAGTTCCTGGTGACCCAAGACTATTCTATAATAGTTACAGCAAAAAACTTGTTCTTGCTGCCGTGTGTGTATGTGGAGAAAAAAAGGAAAATAAATATCTGTGTCTCATTGATCCGGGAACCGGAAAAACAGAGAAAATGATCAACTATGCTTTTAAGGATGCCTTTTATGAAAAAGCTAATGATATATACGGAAGAAAATATTTTTTCTACGGCAAACCCATAAATTTTCTTGTTGATAAAAATGGGGATTTCTCTGTGATATACCAGGAAGAAGGTTATATTAGTACCAATAGTGGAGCTTCAACATATACTTATCATTCAGACATCATTGTGGCAGACTTTGATAAAAATGGCAGACTGCTAAATAATTACCTGGAACCCAGGAAGATTGTTCTTAATCCTAACAGCAACTTTGGAGATAATTACGAATCCTATGCCTATATAAAAAATAATGACAAGGCTTTCCTGTTTTTTAACGACAAACGGGAAAATACAGAGCGGCTGGAAAATGGTAAAGATCCTAAACAGGTTATTGTTGTAAAAGATTGCGACGCATTTTATTTTCCGCTCACCGGTAGCAATGTAATGCCGCCCCGTAAATATCTTTATAAAAAAACTGATGAGAGAGAAGAGCACATACAATTTTCTTTTGGCAATGCCTTCGCTTATGATAAGGAAAATGATCTTTTTATAACCCTGCGACTGAACAGGAATGAAAAGGAAAGAACCAAAACCGTAAATATTGTTTGGTTAAAACCTGAATAAAGTTTAATTCCTTCTGTCAATAAACCGAATGATCTTTCTTCCGGCCTCTGGCATCTGAATGGCTTTAATTTCTTCTGCAGTGATAAACTTCAGGCGCGGGCTAACTCTTAACCTGGCCTGCAGGTTTGCTCTTATTTTTCTTTCGCTTTCTTCAGAAAAAACTTCCGGCAAAATATAAATGGTTACTTCATCGGTTCCCATTTCGTTTGATGATACTTCGGCTACATAATCAATTACATTTTCCATTCCATGCAGCATATCAGATAATGCGGGCGGGTATAATGTTGTTCCCTTAAATTTGATCATTTGCTTTTTGCGGCCAACAACGGGTGATAGTCTCAAACTGTTTCGGCCGCAGGCGCAAGCTGTATCATCATACACGCATATATCGCCTGTTTTGTAACGCAGCAGGGGCATACCTTCTACGCCTAAAGTTGTTATGGTAACTTCTCCCGGTTCACCGGCTTTTACCGGCTTATTCATTTCATCCAGCAATTCCACGATCACCAGGTCGGGCTGCAGGTGGCCACCTTTACATTCGCTGCATTCTGTAAATGCCGTTTGCATTTCGGTAGAGGCATAGGTTGAAAATAATTTGATGTTCCAGGCTTCGGTAATTTTTTTTCCAAGTGCATTGAGTGAAAAATCCGTGTTCCTGATATTCTCCCCGATGCAGATCGCTTTTTGTACCGCTGTATTGTTGATGTCAATTTTATGCTCGGCGGCATAATTAATAAGCTTTAAAATAAATGAAGGCACCGCAACAATGGCCGTAGGCTTTAATCTTAAAATGGTTTCCCATTGTAAGGAAGGTACCCCAGGGCCCAGCCTGATGATGCCGGCACCCAGTTTTCTAATGCCCGAATAATAAGCCATGCCCGCCATGAATTGCCTATCCAGCGTAAGCATGAGCTGATAGGTATCATTTACCGAGCCATCGGCACTTACAAAAGAAGCGTATTCATTGCACGCAAGCCGCTCCAGGTCATTCTCGGTAAGCATAACCGTAACCGGGTTTCCCAATGTGCCCGAAGTAGAACTGTACTCAATGATCTTATTGCGGGGTACGCATAAAAAATCATCATTGCGCTGCTGCAGGTCTTCCTTAATAGTAACCGGGATCACAGCTAGGTCTTCAATGGTCTTGATCCCTTTTGTATTGAACCGGGCCTTGGAAAAAAATTCTTTATAAAAAGGGGAATGCTGGTTAAGATAAGCAAGTGTTTCCTGCAGCTTGATCTCCTGCATGGCTTTGATCTCTTCCTTACTTTGAAAAGCTGCTTCGGGTGAATAGTTCATAAGCTTATTAAATATTTAATTCCTGTTGTTATATAAAACCTGTCAAGCCTGAGCTTGTCGAAGGCGGTATAGTCAGATAATTCCATCTTTCTTTAGTCCTGTATAATTTTTTGAATACAGTTTTAATTTTTCCCAGTCTTCATTTATCAATGCTTCTTTTTTTCTGCGTGTCCAGCCTTTAATTTGCTTTTCTAATTCTATTGCCTGATTAATATCGTTGAACTCCTGGCAATAAACTAATTCAACTGGTCTTCTTTTAAAGGTGTAAGCTGTAATTGCATAATCACCATTATGCTCTGCCATGCGCTTGTCTATGTTATTTGTTACGCCTGTATAATAGCTTCCGTCACTACATTTAAGAATATAAACATAATAATTTTTCATTCCTCTTTTCATTTAACCCCGTCTTCGACAAGCTCAGACTGACAGTATAATTATTTAAGCTAACTATTCCTTTTAATTAAGATCCATTTTCTATTATCACCATAGCACACGCTATAGTTTTTAAATGAGATAATGAAACGAATATCTTTCCCAGCTTCATCCCCGCAATAGTATTTGCTGTGTTGCCCAGGAAACGAATTTCCGGTTTTCCTTCCTCATCATTATAAATTTCAATTTCATTGAATGCAGTCCCATTTCGCCAGCCGGTACCAATGGCTTTTAAAAATGCTTCCTTGGCTGCAAAGCGGGCCGCATAATGTTCGTATTTATTGGCCCTGGCTTCACAATATATAATTTCATCAGGAGAAAAAACAAGTTCTTTAAACCCTTCTTTCTTTTCCATTTTGTGCCCTACACGTTCAACTTCTATCAGGTCGGTGCCAATGCCAAATATCATGGTGCAAGCTTTTTGTTTAGTTTTTTGATCTGATCTTTTATATGATCGGCTTCTTTTTTGGTTGCAATAACCTTGGTTAGTGCAAGCTCATAATTACGCAATGCTGCTTTATACTCTTTTTGTTTGTATAAATAATCCCCAGCCAAAAGGTACGCATTATAAAATTCAGGATTACTGGCAACCAGGCTGTCGGTATTTACTTTATCGCCATCCAGTATTCTTTGCTTAATTGTTCTGAAGATCTCAAAATTGTTAAATGCAGCAGTTGTCAAAAAAGGATCAGCAACAACAGTTAAATTGCTGTCTGCAATTTCCTGGTTCTGTTTCATGCCATGCAAATTAAATATCTTATTCAGGTCATAAGCCACATACTCACCCAACTGCCAGGGCGAAGTAGAAACCCACACCAATAATTTTTTCGGTTCAAATACAATGGAGTGATGGGCCATTAGCTGATTAATGGCTCTTTCGTTGCCCATACCGATGTTAGCCCCGTTCAATCCTTTTTGATCGCGTAAAATATTAATGGTTTTTTGTACTGTATTCTTTCCGTTGGCATCCAGTAGCTGGGTCAATCTCTTGTAACGATAGACCGAAGCGCTTTCGTTCTCCTGCTCAATATTCATTTTTGTTTTGCCCAATCCATTGCTTTGAAAATGATTGGTGCAAACAATATAATTTTTTTGCGGATCATATACTTCCAGTGATTCGGGTGTTTTTTCAATGATCACTGCTTTATTATCTGCTGTAGATGCGACTAAAAAAGATTCTGAAACAAACATCTTTCTCGACTTTGCAATGGCAATGGCTTCCTGTATATTCTTTGCATATTGTAATATCTCTTTTGTTACCAGCGAAACCGGTGTAGCTGAACCCGTTGGCAGACTTGATTTTGCTGCATTAATGGTTACAGAAAGTCCCTGGTCATTCATACCTGAAACAGCGCCAACAAAACCACCCCAGGTAACGGTCATGAACTTATGTCCCTTCGCAGGATTAAAGAACGCAACGATCTTATCTTCTGCAAACTTGTCTCCCACATAAAAATCAAAATTACGACCAATGATCATCGTACTGTCTTCCGACATAGCGCCCCAGGTGCCAAAGGATGTGCAACCCACCTGCATAAGGTTTTGCACCGCATGGCCAATATCATGAGCTGCGTGGTAATTTAAAATACGCTGGTAATTGGTGCCGAGGTATTGGTATTTGGGAGATGCAGATTCTGATACACCATAAATTTCTTCCTTGTATTCTTCTGTTACATTATCATCGAGGTTACGGTTAAAAAAGCCGATCAGGTATTTTAAATACCCCCTTTGAAACCTTGAAGGAACCATCCTCCTGATCTGTTCAGCAAAATGGTCTTCCTGTCTTACTACCAGCTCCTGGGTAAGTTTTCCGTTGATCACACCCCGCTCAAAACCATCTCCTTCTACATACAATTCGTATAGCCCGCTTTTACTATGACGGAACCAGTTATTATTTAAAGTATAAAAGCCATTGCCATGATCTGTACGCTGCAATTGCAGGCTGGTCATATCTTTTGGCCTGGGTGGATCAACTTTTGAAACCTGCACTATATATATAGCTCCAATGATCAGCAAAACCAGGAATCCTCCAAACACATAGAGAACCCGTTTCCAGAATTTTTTTCTTTTAAGCATTTTTGACCTTTTCAATTACACTTTCATTTCCCATAAAAGCAACACAGGTTACCAGTCCGCTCATGGCAGCACCCAGCACACCGTGTAAATTAAGATTTTGCCCCGTTAAGTAAAGGTTAGGAATTTTTGTCCGGGGTGATATAAATGTTTTTAGCGGA
Source organism: Ferruginibacter sp. (assembly GCA_039926045.1). Lineage (GTDB taxonomy): Bacteria > Bacteroidota > Bacteroidia > Chitinophagales > Chitinophagaceae > Ferruginibacter. The sequence continues at coordinate 620 of JBDSXS010000247.1, read as the reverse complement.
TTGCGGTAATCTTTTGCAATGCCATACATAGAGCCATCGTTATTGCCAATATAATCCCTGTAAGATAATGGCGTTGCTGTATAATAAGATTTTATAGACTTCCTCAAACCCGGGAATTTTTCTTCCACCAGGTCGATCAGTTTTTCCGCTTTTTCTGTCTTGAAGGTTTCATAATCTTTTCCCCTGTCAACTTCATTAGAAACCGTATTGAATGTACCTGCCCATTGTTTCACTTCATCAAAATGCATATAGGTAAGTATGGTCATGGATTCGGCATAGTCTCCCCTTTTAGAAGAAGAGGCGAAAAACAATGAATATGCCAGTGGCCAGTTCTCTGCTGTATGGGCCGCTGGATGCCATACATGGCCTTCTTTCTGATAATAATAATTGTGTTTGACATACGGAAAAGCATTTTTCTTAAATACAATGTTCACAATAAAAGAAGAAACAGTGTTCTCAAGCTCTTTCACACGGCTGCGATAAGCCGGTTTGATAAGATTCGTTTCAGTCATTTCCAGTGTTCGTACCGGGTGCATATTGCTGATAAAGGCTTTTCCGGACACATATGATCCATTTGCCAGTTCAACCGAACTTACTTTTCCATCTTCCACCACGATACG
>JBDSXS010000246.1:0-2899 GCA_039926045.1 Ferruginibacter sp. | reverse complement strand
GCAGATAGGACAATCAAGCGGGTGATTGATCAATAAAAATTCCACCACACCATTTCTGGCATCGATCACTTTATCGCTGGTCATGTTTTTAATTACCATACCATCCATTACTGTTGTACGGCAACTCGCCATCAGTTTCGGCATGGGCCTTGGATCGGCTGTAGAGCCTGCCGCAACTTCTACCAGGCAGGTACGGCATTTACCGCCACTGCCTTCCAGCTTGCTGTAATAGCACATGGCAGGGGGTGTAACATCGCCCCCGATCTGACGTGCAGCGTTTAATATTGTCGTACCAGGAGCAACCTCGATAGTAATATTATCTATCGTTACTTTAAAGTTTGCAGGTGCTTCTTTTTTTATTTCGTCCATACCCCAAACCCCTAAAGGGGTTTTTAAAGATTAAAATTATTTATCGTTCTTTTCTTTATTCAATATCTCAAATTCTGTTTTTCTTATTATACTTTTCATTTCAGCTTACTCCAGGGTTCCCCCTTTAGGGGGCGGAGGGGGCTACGCTACCACCGGCACATGTATCTCATCCGCATAATGCGCCAACCCATAATTCTTTTTCAAACACTCAACAGGATCATTCACATGCCATTCAAACTCGTCCCTGAAATGCCTGATGGCTGCTGCAACCGGCCAGGCCGCAGCATCACCCAATGGGCAAATGGTATTTCCTTCGATCTTGCGCTGAATATCCCAAAGCAGGTCGATATCACTCATCTTCCCTTTTCCATTATCAATATTCAATAATATTTTTTCCATCCATCCGGTTCCTTCCCTGCATGGTGAACATTGGCCGCAACTTTCATGACGATAGAACCTGGCTAAAGTATAAGTATGTTTTACGACACACTGATCTTCATCCAAAACGATAAAACCACCGGAGCCCATCATACTACCTGTTGCAAAACCTCCATCAGCAAGGCTTTCGTAGTTCATCAACCTTTTTTCTCCTTTGGCTGTTGTTAATAATAAATTAGCCGGAAGAATGGGGACCGATGAACCACCCGGAATACAGGCTTTTAATTTTTTTCCGTTGGGGATACCGCCGCAATATTCATCGCTGTAAATAAATTCTTCAACAGAGATGGTCATATCAATTTCATAAACACCGGGCTTATTGATATTACCACAGGCACTCATTAGTTTGGTTCCGGTACTTTTTCCCACACCGATCTTTGCATATTCTTCACCCCCATCGTTGATTATGGGTACAACTGCAGCAATGGTCTCCACATTATTTACAACCGTTGGCCTGTCCCACACTCCTTTTACCGCAGGGAACGGCGGTTTGATCCTTGGATTCCCACGTTTGCCTTCAAGTGATTCAAGCAAAGCAGTTTCTTCTCCGCAGATATAAGCGCCAGCTCCACGATGAACATAAATTTCGCAATCGAATCCGCTGCCTAAAATATTTTTACCAAGGAAGCCATTTTGTTTGGCTTCTGCAATGGCCTGTTCTAAAATATCAATGATCCAGGCATACTCACCACGTATATAAATATAGGAGACCCTCGAATCAAGTGCAAAAGATGAAACAATCATTCCTTCGATCAAAATGTGCGGAATAAATTCCATCAGGTACCTGTCTTTAAAAGTACCGGGTTCGCTTTCATCTGCATTTACCACCAGGTGGCGGGGAACACCTTCGGGCTTTGCCAAAAAACTCCATTTTAAGCCGGTAGGAAAACCTGCGCCCCCACGGCCTCTCAGGCCACTCTTTTTCACTTCTTCCACAATATCATTGGGCGACATCTTTAAAGCTTTCTCCACACTTCTATACCCACCTTCACGGCGATATACTTCGTAAGAACGAATGCCTTCAACATGTGCTTTTTCTAATAATAGTTTTTTACTCATATACCCCAAACCCCTAAAGGGGCTTTAAAGATTAAAATTATTTATTGCTCTTTTATAAAATCAACCTGCCTCTATTTGTTCTTTCTTTTGCACTTTTGTGTTCCAAAGTTCCCCCTTTAGGGGGTTAGGGGGCTTTTTACCGCTTGCCTCGCAAATAATACCCAGCGTTTTCCCTTCTTCACCCATACTTCCAGTACTTTTAAATGGAAGTTGTAAGACGTGCCCTTCATAGTTGCTGCAATGTCTGCTACAAAACGCACATTAGCCATATTACCATTTATCGAAACTGTTATACTATCTTCTTTAAAACCCTGGTAACTGATATAACCGCTTTCAAAATCTTTGATCAGATCAGTTTTAGTTTGTACCCAGCCATTGCTGTGGCCGTAACTCAAAACCTTATCCGTTTGCTGGTTTATAGAAATGGTATTCCTGCTAACCAGCGCCTGGTGAAATTCTTTGACCGTTGTTATTAATTTTTCTTCATCGGTTTGTGCATTTGCAAATGCAACCAGGAAGAAAAATAATATGGTCAATAATTTTTTCAATGATCAATTCGCCTTTGCCCTGCATTCTTCAATGATGGCATCTACTTTTTCTTTGGTTAAATGTTCTTTATAAATTTTACCCAGCTGCATCATGGGTGCATAACCACAGGCACCCAGGCATTCTACCGTTTTTAAAGTAAACATGCCGTCAGCTGTAGTTTCACCCACGCCAATGTTCAGTTTTTCCTTGATGTAATTAATAATATTATCACTGCCGTTGATCATGCATGGGCCTGTCTGGCAAACTTCAAACATATATTTACCAACCGGGTGCAGGTTATACATACTGTAAAAACTGGCAACCTCGTACACTTCGATCGGCTCAATATTTAAAACAGAAGCCACATAATCCATCACTGGCACATCAAGCCATCCGCCAAATTCTTCCTGGGCCAGGTGTAATATTGGCAACAGGGCACTCTTGTGTTTGCCCTCCGGGTATCGTGACACCAGTTCTTTTACCTTATTTAATTTTTCTTCAGAAA
>JBDSXS010000245.1:0-19501 GCA_039926045.1 Ferruginibacter sp. | reverse complement strand
CACTAAAATACCCGCCATAGCCCCAGCCTGGACCTGTATTATCTGTTCTGCCAATCACTGCCCCCACATCACTGTTCGCAGCATACGTATTTCTGGCATAAACAGGGGATCCGTTACTAAAAACATCGGTAGCATTATTTGATTCAAAATATGCAGCATTCGCAAGGGTTGTGGCCACGGTATTTGCTACATGTAAGCGGGCTGTTGGCGCAGTAGTGCCAATACCCACACTTGTTGATGCCGCGGCACCATTAATTCCGTTAATACTACCCAACACCATGCTGTTACTTTGTGTAACTCTTGCATAAGCTCCAACTGCACTTGCATTAGTTAAAGCAGTAGACCCAGCATCAGCATAATTACCAAGGAAAGTATTGCGTGTTCCTGTTATGTTATTAAATCCGGAATAGGTACCAATACCTGTATTGCCAATGCCACCATTATTATTATAAAGGCTGTAAAATCCATTAGCAACATTATCGGCACCGGTAGCACTATTATTTAATGCCCTGTGGCCAATAGCTGTATTACCATCCGAATTTAGATTTGCATTTAGGGCAAAAGAACCCACGGCTGTATTCCAACTGCCGCCTGTATTTAAAAGCATGGAATTATAACCCAGGCCTGCATTGCCCTGCCCGGTAGTATTGGCAACCATAGAACTTGCGCCAACTGTTGTATTGGTGCTTGCAGTATTATTATAAAGCGCCTGGTGGCCCAGGGCAACATTATTATCTCCGGCTGTATTTATATACATTGCCTGAACCCCAATAGCTACATTATTATCTGCACTGGTTGAATTAAAAAGTGCGTTTGGCCCAATGCCTATATTATTGCTGCCTGTTACTGACCCTACTAGTGTATTGGAACCTACTGCTGTATTATTTGCACCGGTTGCAAAGGCCAGGGCATAATCGCCAATAGCAGTATTAAAAGAAGTATTAGCTGTATTTAATGCACCATACCCCAAAGATGTGTTGTAATTGGCAGTTGTGCCCTGCTGGCCAGCAAAGTAACCAACAGCCGTATTCTGTGTACCCAAAGTATTACTGCGTAATGCATAGGTACCTACACCCGTATTACCGTCGCCATGTGAGGCCAGTGTTGCACCCACCGTATTATTCAATAATGCCTGGAATCCAATGGCTACTGTATAATTTCGCTGGTTGTTATATCCTGCATCCCTGCCAATGTAAACAGTACCGGTACCCGCTGTATCTGTTCTGCCTGCCCAAAAACCCATAGCAACATTATCATTACCCCTTAAATGATTTTCCATAGAACCTGCGCCTATGGATACATTAAGGCCGCCGGTGCTGTCTGCATACAAAGCATTTTCTCCTATAGCCACATTTTGTGAGCCTGATCTTATACTCCTGAGTGCAAAATCGCCAATAGCAGTATTTGACCCACCGGTACTGCGGCCACTAATACCCTCGCCGGCATAACTGCCCATGTAAGTATTGTTGCTACCGGTTGCCCAATAGCCTGTATTGATACCTAATGATACATTTCGGATGCCATTGGCATTGCTTCTGAAAGCAGATGTACCTATAACTGTGTTTTCGCTGCCGGTGGTGTCAGTTTCCAATGCATGGAAACCGAGAGCAGTATTCCAAATAGTGTTTGCCAATCTTTGCCCTGCATAAGCGCCCATTGCAGTATTGCCCTGGTTCTTTACCTGTGATAATGATTTGTAACCGACACCGGTATTTTCATTGGCATTCAGCGCATTTCCCATAGCACTATCTCCAACGGCCACATTCCAGTTGGCATTGAAAGCCCTGCTTAAAGCTTCGGTACCAACAGCCACATTATAAGCCCCGGGTGTATATGCCATAGCGCTATCTCCTATAGCAGTATTTCTGCCAACAGTATTGGCCCAATAAGTGTTGGTTGACTGGTTAAAATTATAATAAGCACGGTAACCAACAGCCGTAATTTTATCGCCCTCAAAATTACTTAACCCTGCTTCTGTACCTACGGATGTATGCTCCTTTGAACTATAGGAAGGTCCCTGAAAGCCCGAATACCAGCCAGCTCTATAACCTATACCCACCATATCATCTGTTTTATTGTAGTACAGCGACTGATTGCCCACAGCAGTTGATTGAGATGCGGTATCATTTAGAAAAGATGACAGGTAACCAATGGCCACATTATCTGAACCGGTTGAATCATTTCTTAAAGCGCTTGCGCCAAGAGCAGTATTTTGGTTAGAACTGATCAGGCGTCCGGCATCGTTACCAACAGCCGTATTATTATTACCCGTTGTACTCTGAAACATAGCGGCATTACCAACGGCCACATTATTGGAACCTGTTTTAAAAGCGGTTAATGAGAAGCTGCCGACAGCAGTGTTTGCTGTGCCTGTAGTTGCACTATCCATACTGGAATAACCAACTGCGGTGTTGGGATAGGTTGCTGTAGAAACCCTTAAAGCTCTGGAACCAACAGCCACGTTTTGAGAACTGGCACCTGCATTTGACAAAGCTTTGTAACCCATGGCCACATTATCGTTGCCGTTTGAAAAACTATAAAGTGTGCTGTCGCCTACAGCTACATTGCGGTTACCATTGATGAAAGCCCCTCCACCATTCATAGATTGAAACCCAACTGCTGTATTTTTAGAACCTAAATTGATACCAAAACCCGCTCCATAACCAAGACCTGAATTTTCTATACCGGTAGTACTGCTGCCCGATGTAAAATTATTATAGGCTAAAGAATAAGCACCAATACCGGTATTATAATGGCTTCTGTTATAAAATCCGGAAACATAGCCAACAAATGTGGTAGCAGTGGCAGTATCATTGCTTTGTGCCGCCTGCATACCAATTGCAACATTGTAATTGCCACGCTTATTATAGAAGGCAGCGAAACGGCCTACTGCTGTGTTCCAGTTACCTGATGAATCTACTTCCAAAGCACCAGCACCTACGGCTGTATTTTCAGAACCTGATTTAATATTACGCATAGCCCTGAAACCCACAGCGGTATTTGCAATACCAGTTGAATTTGAACCAGCTACATCCATCGTTTCGCTGCCCACGGCTGTGTTCCAGAAACCAGAACTATCGCCCCTCATTGCAAAAGCACCCAATGCCACATTTGAACCATTTTTCTTGTGATTGTACATGGCATCTGCACCAACTGCTGTGTTGAATGATGTACTATCAGCGTTACGCATGGCACTTAATCCCAGACCTGTGTTGTAAATACCTGTTCGGTTATACTCCATACTAAAGGCTCCAATGGAAGTATTGTAGTAAGTATTTATTGATGAATCACGCTGGCTGTAATAACCAACCGCTGTATTATAGCCCTGATTCTGCTGTTTGCTCAGTGTTTTGTAACCAACTGCTACGTTACCATTTGTATTAAATGCTCCTCCCAGCGAGCTGTCTCCAATGGCAATATTCTGACTGGCATTATCGGCCCTGCTTAATGCTTCAGTGCCAATGGCAACATTGCTTTGTCCAAATCCTGTCCAGGCCATGGCACTGTCTCCTATGGCTGTATTTCTTCCCAGTGTATTTCCATGAAGTGTACCTCCCTGGATACTATATAAAGCCCGGTACCCAATGGCCACTGACTTGGGATTTATAAATGCCCCATACCCTGCTTCTGTTCCAACAGAGGTCATTCGGGTTGTAGAATAATTTGAGAACGAATATAATCTGCCTGCCAGGTATCCAATGGCTACATTATTACTGTCACGGTTGCGTTCTCCGGCATAATAACCTATAAATGTATTATGGCTTGTTGTATCGTTAAATGCACCAGCCCTAAAACCCATAAAGGTATTGTTCCTGCCGGTTGTAAAGCCTGCATTACTTCTAAAACCTAACGTAGTGTTACCAGATGCACTATCAACAATACCCGATGGAGTGTTTTTAATCCTGACACGCAGGGCACTGTCATTAAGTGTACCTAAAAAATTGTTTGATGTAATATTACTGTTGCCAGTAATTTTCCAGGCAGTGGTATCTGTAGCAAAACCATTGGTATTAATATATACCCAACGTGTATTTGGTAAATCATAGTAATGAAAACCAATACTGTCGGGCCCCGTTTGATAAACAAGTAATGCATTTGCCGGTGTGGCAATGGCATTTTTTTGGGTCTTGTCCATACGTGGTATCAACATGCCTTTAAGGGTACTTTCTACATCCAGTATAGAACTGGTATTGGCAGGATTACCCGATGTGTTGATACTTAATGATTGCGATTCAGCGGTTTGTTGTAGAGCAATTGCAAGACATACAGCAATTACTAAACGTAAAAGTTTAGTCATAATAAAACAGATAAAAATTAATTAATAAAACAGCTTTCCTTAGGTATTAGGAATTTTAACGGGTATTGGATTTATTAGCTTTGGGAGATTTATTAGAGACCGTTAAATTATACAATTTTATTTAAGTAACTAATAATTAGTTAAATAATTTTTATTAACACGTCCCCCACGTTTACATTCGTAAAACTAAACTGAAAATAAATCTTAAAAAATAGTACAAACAGGGGTATGCTAACCCACAGGCAACTTTCCTTCAATTTGGTAAGTTTTATTGAATAACAGTTATAAAATAATCCATAGCACCCACATTGATAGCGCTACCTGTGGTATTTGTAAATTTTACTTCAACCGTACCCGCAGCACTAACCCTGGCGTATGCAATGATCAGTCCATCAGTTAAGGCGAAGTCCGGCGAGATATAAACCGTACTGCCAACTGCAGCATTTAGTACTGCAAAGGTTTCTATGTTAGTTGTACCTCCCAGGACACTGGCAATATCCTTATTTACAGTAACCTTAATGAGATTGGATAAAGCCGTACCGTTAGTACCCAAAGTAAAATTGCCGTTAACATGCAACCTCGTTGCCGGCGTTGTTGTTCCAATACCCACCAGGGTATTTGCTGCTGCACCATTTACTCCCGAAATACTTCCCAATACCATACTGTTACTTTGGCCAACCATTGCCCGTGCACCAATGGCCGTTGCGTTCGTAAGATTGTTTGAGAAAACATTACTTAAATATCCCAGTCCGGTATTATTAGAACCGGCACTGTTGGTTTGAAGGCTAAATCTTCCGATACCGGTATTGTTTGTACCATCGGAATTAAAGATAAGGGCACCTGTTCCAACAGCCGTATTGTTGATGCCGGTGATATCATTTACTAACGTGTTGGCCCCTATGGCCACATTATTATCGCCCGAAACATGGCTCGCTAAATTGTAATAACCCAATGCAGTATTCCAGTTGGAAGTTCCGTAATTCCACATAGAATAGCCACCAACTGCCGTATTGTAACTTGGCGCATCTCCCCCAAATTCCATCGCATTAGTTCCAATAGCCGTGTTCTCAATACCATTTTTACTGGCAAGCAAACTATGGTACCCCATTGCGGTATTGTTATTACCGTCGGTATTATTCATCAGGGATTGAAAACCAACTGCAACATTGGCCAAACCACTGCTGTCGTTTTGTAAAGATTGTAAACCAACCGCTGTATTTTCTGCCCCCGATGTATTTAATTTTCCCGAGTTCATGCCTAAAAAAGTATTCGAGTAACCTGTAGTATTATTTATTCCTGCTGAAGAACCAAAGAACGCATTGTCGCTGCCCGTAGTTGTATTCTCACCAGACGAAGCTCCTACAAATGTATTATTGCCGCCCGTATTTCTTACACCGCTGCGAAAACCAATATACACACCTGCCAAACTGTTATTGATACTGGCACCGGCCGAGTCACCGATGGATACATGTCCCTGGCTCACCAGGTCATTACCGGCACCACGGCCAATGGAATAATTGGATCGGCTAAGATTGAACTTACCCACTGGTTTGTTATTTATCCTGAAGTTGATGGGGACATTATCTATGTTGCCGATAAAACTGGATAGATCCGTTAAGCCCGTATTTCCCCCTGTTCTCCAGTTGATGCTGTCGGCAAGGCTGTTTTGCAACCACTTCCAATTGCTGCCGTCAAAGTAATGGAACCCAATACTGTCAGGTGTATTTTGAAAGATCAGTAAACCTGTTGCGGGAGAGGGAATAAGATTTTTCTCTGCCTTGCTCATACGCGGGATCAACACACCTTTCAATGTACTTTTTACATCCAGTATGGCGCTCGGATTGGCGACACTACCATCTGTATTTACACTTAATGATTGTGAGACAGCGGTTTGTTGTAGAGCGAAAGCAACAACTATTGCCGGCACTAAACGTAAAAATTTAGTCATAACAATGTTGATTAAATTTTAATAAAAACTATTGATTTCCTTCAGGAATAGTGATTTTTTAGAGGCATCGGACTTGAAACGTATTCTTAGAGACTGTTAAGGTATAGAATTCTTTTTATTAAGTAATACTTTGATAAATCATTATAAAAATATACCCTGATCTATGAACCGTGAAATTACAGCTTTAAGGTCAGTGAAAAATACCTCAAAGTGGTAATACAAAATGATGAATTGCTGTATATTTTATTTGGCCAGCAGTTTTTCTATTTCCTGCAACCTGTTGGTAATGGCTGTTATTTGTTTTTGCTGTTCTTTTATTGTTTCAACCAATACAGGAGTTAAACGGGAATAATCAACAGATTTATATCCTTTGTCATCTGTAAAAACCATTTCCGGAAAGATCTTTTCAAGGTCCTGGGCTATAAAACCTGTTTGCAGCTTATTATTAAAATTCATGCCGGGAAACTCATTTGTTTTCCAGTAATAATTCACAGCATTCAACCGCATCAGTTTTTGTGTAGGATCAGCTAATGGGGTGATATTTTTTTTATATCGAAAATCTGATGGGCATGAAATTGCAGAAGTTGTAATTGTGCCTGATGCAACAATGGTTCCTATCACTCTTACATCTCCACATACTTCTAATTTAGACGATGGAACAGCAGTGCCAATACCCACATTACCTGTACCCCATTGAATCACCATTGCGTCACTGGCCATCCCATTATTCAGGTTATCAAAACCCATATCTCTAAAAGAAAGATAGCCATTAGGCAGTGAAACGTACATTTTCCAATCTCTTGCAGAACCAATAGTATTACCCGACTGTAAAAATATAGCTCCAGTATCCAGTACGGTGAAACGGGTACCGCCTCCAACATGTAGCTTAGCTGAAGGAGATGTCGTTCCAAATCCCATGTAACCAGTCGCAAAATTACCATAAACCAACGGAGTATTAGTATTGCTGTTGGCAATATATAATTTATTGGAACCCGAGGTCACGTTATATCCTGCCTGGTAGCCAAGGAATACATTATTGGTTCCTGTTGTTAAGTTGTATCCTGCCTTTGATCCAATGGCGGTATTGCCGGTACCTGTACTATTGTACAGGCTTGAGTCTCCAATGGAAACCAAATTATTTGATGTGGTACTGCTGAAAAGTGATCTCACACCAACCGCCACATTGCTGTACCCGGTGGTATTGTTGGTCATGGCGAAATAACCGGCCACAGTATTGCTGCTACCCGTGGTATTCTGAAAGATCGCACTGCGGCCTATTGACACATTGCTGCTGCCGGTTGTATTCTGCTGTGCGGTATAAGAGCCAAGGAATGTATTATCACTACCCGTGCTCGTGTTACGTCCCGATAACTTGCCCACGCCCACATTTGAATTACCTGTAAAAATTGTAGAGCCATACAGTGCCTCCCTGCCAACGGCAGTATTATCAACACCTATACTGTTATTCAGAAGTGCATAAAAACCCAGTCCTGTATTATCACTGCCACCGGTGTTTCCATACATGGCACCAAATCCATAAGCGGTGTTGTTACTACCGGTGGTATTGTTGTACATGGTCTCTACACCGCTGGCATTATTATTAATTCCGCTGATGTTAAAATATAATGCATGATACCCCACTGCTGTATTGTTAATGCCGATCGTGTTTTTGCGCAAAGCGCCATATCCGAAAGCAGCATTCAAATTGCCCGTAGTGTTGCTGTACAACGCCGAATCACCAATAGCTGTAACGCTGCTGCCCGTGCTGTTGCTGAATAACGCCTGGTTTCCAAGAGCCACCAGGTTGCCTGTTGTAGTATTGGAATACAATGCGCCGTCCCCAACTGCGATATTCCTGGATCCTGTTGTATTATTATAAAGTGCCCGGTATCCGCTGGCTGTATTACTGCTGCCTGACCCATTATTGCGTAAGACTAAAGCGCCCATGCCGGTATTTGCAGTACCCAACGAATCCGGATAGCCGCTTTCATAGCCAATATAGCTGTTATAAGTTCCTGATTTGGATAAACGGTGAGCACTTCTGCCAGTGGCTGTATTAAAGCTACCGGTAGTATTCTCATGCAAAGCACCTGTACCAATCGCAGTATTTTCCTGGCCGGTTGTATTCATGTATAAAGCCTCACTGCCTACTGCAGTATTTTTGTACCCGTTGGCAACAGTGGTAGGCTGATTATAAAACAGTGCTTTGGAACCCACTGCCGTATTATCCATTAAATAACTGGCGCCTCCATTGAATGACTGGCTGTACATGGCTGAATCACCAATTGCCGTATTTCTCCATCCCGAAGTAGTTTTGGACATGGCCTGGTTTCCGATTGCTACATTAGCTGACGCGGTAGAAAGGGCGGCAAGAGTGCTGTCCCCAATGCCAATATTGCTTGTGCCCGTTGTTGTTTTTTGGCCTGAACCTTTACCAATAAAATAATTCGATTTGGTTTTATCAAACTGGCCTATCCAACCGTTGTTTTGTTTAAAACGTAGGGGCATATTATCGGTAGTACCAATGAAATTTACGGAGGTATCCGTACCTGCATTACCGGTTGTTGACCAACCCGTAACACCGGTGGTTAACCAAACCCATGCAGTGCCATTGTAAAAATAAAAACCTGCACTATCAGGCGCATTTTGAAACACCAGCAAACCAGTTGCCGGTGAACCGATCGCATTTCTTTCCGTTTTACTCATCCTCGGAATCAGGATCCCCCTGGTTGTACTATTAACATCCAGCAAGGAACTGGCATTGGCCGTGCTGCCATCGGTATTGATCGCTAAAGATTGAGAAAAAGAATTATAGCTGCAGATCGTAAACAATAGTACCGCTAAAAATATAATGTATTTCATGTTGAAAGTATTTTCAACAAAATAAAAAATAAAAAGGACGTTTCAAATACCAATTAATTTGGTATGTAAGCCCCGAGGAGTTGTTTTAAACTAATTCAGGATATAAGGGAAACTGGATCATGAATGATTTCACTTCTTCTTTTACCGATGCAATGATAGCCGCATCATCAATATTCATCAATACTTTGTCAATTAGATCAACAAGGGTCTGCATATGTTCTTCCTTCATACCCCTGGTGGTTATGGCAGGCACGCCGATCCGGATACCTGAAGTTATAAACGGGCTTTTATCATCAAAGGGCACTGCATTTTTATTTAATGTGATATGCGCTTTATCTAAAGTTTCCTGTGCTTTTTTACCGGTAATGTTCTTATTGCGAAGATCTATCAGCATTAAATGATTATCGGTACCGCCGCTTATGAGCTGGTAATCTTTGGCAACAAATGCTTTGGCCATGGCTTGCGCATTACTTATGACCTGCTGGCCATAGGCTTTAAAATCTTCTGATAAGATCTCTCCGAATGCAACTGCTTTGGCAGCGATCACGTGTTCCAGCGGTCCGCCCTGCGTACCGGGGAATACAGCCAGGTCAAGCAAAGAACTCATCATCCTTGTATTTCCTTTTGGGTCTTTTAATCCCCAGGGATTTTCAAAATCATGGCGCAGCATAATAATGCCGCCCCTTGGGCCACGTAAAGTTTTATGTGTGGTGGAAGTAACAATATGGCAATGATCAAATGGGTCATTTAATAACCCTGCAGCAATTAAACCTGCCGGATGTGCTATATCTGCAAAAACAATGGCGCCAATTTCATCAGCCACGGCACGAATGCGTTTGTAATCCCAATCGCGGCTGTAGGCTGAAGCGCCGCAGATGATCATCTTTGGTTTTTCTGCACGGGCAATGGTTTCCAGTTGGTCATAATCAACAATGCCCGCTTTGGTTACACCATAATGAAATGCATGGTAAGTTTTGCCGCTGAAGTTGGCCGGGCTGCCATGGGTAAGGTGTCCACCCATGCTCAGGTCAAGTCCCATGAATTTTTCTCCCGGTTTCATCACGGCCAAAAAGACAGCACCATTGGCCTGTGCCCCGCTATGTGGTTGCACGTTGGAATAAGTACAGCTGAAGATCTTTTTTAAACGGTCAATAGCCAGTTGTTCTACCTGGTCAACAATTTCACAACCGCCATAATACCTGCGGCCGGGATAACCTTCTGCATATTTATTGGTTAATGAAGTGCCCATGGCCTGCATAACCTGCAGACTGGTGAAATTTTCAGAAGCGATCAATTCAATGCCATTACGCTGGCGTTCTAGCTCCAGGTCGATCAGGTCAAAAACCAATGTATCTTTTTGCATATGCCCGTTTTAGAACCGCAAATATAAGCAGCACCAGGTATTTTGCTCATTAGATTATTAACGCCTGTGCATTTAAAAACCCCAATTATTTAAAATGTATTACTTTCACACCCGTTTCAAGTTTAAGAAAACAGAATTGCGAACTAAATGCACTGCCCAAGGCAGGTTGGTTTTAAACAATGAAGGCAATCATTCCGGTAGCGGGAGCAGGTACAAAACTTCGTCCGCATACATACACTCAACCCAAAGCGTTAATACCCCTTGCAGGTAAAACAATACTCAGCATTATTGTTGATCAGCTGCACGAAGCAGGTATCAAAGATTTCATTTTTATAATTGGTTACCTGGGAGAAAAAATACAGGACTATGTGCAAAAAAAATATCCTGATCTTAACTGCCATTTTGTTCAACAGAATGAGCGGTACGGAATAGGCCATGCCATCAACCTGACCCGTGAAATTGTTGGTACAGACGAAGTGATGATCGTTTTGGGAGATACGATTGCAGATTATCATGTGAAGGAGATCATTGACTCTCCGGTTTCGATGCTGGGTATAAAAAAAGTGGATGATCCAAGAAATTTTGGTGTTGCCGAGGTAGAGGATGACGGTTTTATAAGCCGTGTTGTGGAAAAACCATCCATCCCTAAAAGCAATATGGCATTGGTAGGTGTTTATAAGATAAAGGAAACAGATTTTATGTTTTCGTGCCTGGAAAAAATACTTGTTAATACACGCCAGGGTTTTGAAGAATTCAGTCTTACAGAAGCACTGGAATGTATGTTGAAGCATGGCGCTATTTTCAAAGCTTTTAAAGTAACAAACTGGTTTGATTGTGGCAAAAAAGAGACCTTGCTGGAGTCCAATGCCACCTTATTAAAGAAATTCGGTGGCAATGTCTCCGATAATCACAACTTTGAAAATACCATTATTATTCCTCCGGTTTCCATAGCTGAGGGTTGTGATATTAAAAATTCTGTAATTGGCCCCAATGTAACCATAGGAGAGAACAGCAGGATCAATCATGCGATCATCAAAGATTCTATCATCGGTTCATACTCCAACCTTCTTGAAATTGTATTAAGCAAATCACTGATCGGCAGCGATGCTGAAGTAAGGGGGGTAAACCGCAGCTTAAATATAGGTGACAATACTGCAATTGATCTTAGTGGCGGCGGAGGCCTAAGATGAGTATTCCGGGTTTAGCCGTTCCTGACTCAACGTCCTTTTTTTCTGATTTTGTAGAAAAATGTGCTGGAGATTTAAAATAAATTCATTTACTTTGCGTTTCAAAGTACTTTTAGTTCGTTAATCAATTTTAGCGATATTTAAAAAAAACTATATTTGACAAATGCAAAACCGGGTCACAAAGCTGTTTAATATTGAATACCCCATTGTACAGGCGGGTATGATATGGGCCAGTGGCTGGAAGCTGGCAAGTGCAGTGAGTAATGCAGGCGCATTGGGTATCATTGGCAGTGGCAGTATGTACCCGGAAGTATTGCGTGAACATATTCAGAAATGTAAGGCGGCAACGGAAAACCCATTTGGGGTAAATGTGCCTTTATTATACCCGGATATTGATAAACATATCCAGGTCATTATTGAAGAAAAGGTTCCAATTGTGTTTACCTCGGCAGGTAATCCCAAAACCTGGACATCCATATTAAAGGAACAGGGGATCAAAGTGGTGCATGTAGTGAGCAGCAGTAAGTTTGCCGTAAAGGCACAGGATGTTGGCTGCGATGCAGTGGTTGCTGAAGGTTTTGAAGCCGGCGGACATAATGGAAGGGAGGAGACAACAACCATGGTATTAATACCGGCAGTTTGTGCCGCTGTTGATATCCCGGTTTTGGCTGCGGGTGGTATTGCCACAGGCAGGCAGATGCTGGCAGCCTTGGTGCTGGGTGCAGATGGTGTACAGGTAGGCAGCCGTTTTGTAGCAAGCCCCGAAGCATCATCACATAAAAATTTTAAAGATCTTATTATTGGTTCACAGGAAGGTGATACACAGGTAACCTTAAAACAGTTAACACCTGTTCGTATGCTTAAGAATAATTTTTTTTTGCAGGTTCAACAGGCCGAACAGCAAGGTGCCTCAATTGATGAACTTCAAAAATTATTAGGAAAACGAAGGGCAAAAGAAGGCATGTTTGAAGGCAATCTTGATGAAGGAGAATTGGAGATAGGACAGGTAAGTGCCCTCATAAAAAATATAAAACCTGCTGCAGAAATTGTGAATGAGATGTATAAAGAATATAAAGAGGCATTAAAGGAGCTCGTATAATAATATATTATATTTGCGCATTATTAAAAATTTGTAAATCAATACCCCCAAAAAATGTTACTTAACCCAGGGCAAATTTATTCCGGTTTTAAAAAAGTGATCTGCATTTTTTGTGTACTTTTTTTCTTTGCTGTTAACCTGGCAAATGCTCAAAATCCGATCAAGGATCCCAGCAGTCCTGATATCCCAACTTTACCCGTTAATATACCCCCGGGACAGTTTTACGAAATATTAAAAGATAAAAATGGAGAAGGCAAAAAAAATACCGGTGAGGATATTAATAAATCGCTTAAAGACAAGATCCAAAGAGACAGCCTGGTAAAGGAAAGCACACCCCAGTCGAGGAATGTTACCGAAGACACTTATGGTATGCATCTTTTCCGTTCGGGTGTTGTGGCTTCTATAACTGAATTATCTACACCACCCTTGGATTATCCCATTGGTGTTTATGACCAGATCATTGTTTCATTGTGGAATGGAGCTGAAGCCACGCTGGATTATACAGTGGCAAGGGATGGTTCTATTTTTCCAACCAGTATTGGTAAAATATACCTGCAGGGTTTAACTTTTGCACAGGTGAGGTCGCTATTAATACAAAGGTTCAAATCGTTTGTACCTCCATCCACCAATATTTCGGTGTCTATTGGGCAGCCACGCACCATTAGCGTAAATGTGGCAGGTGAGGTACAAAACCAGGGCCCGGTAACTGTTTCAGCATTTACCAATGCATTTAATATTATTGCACTGGCAGGGGGCCCTACAGACCTGGCTAACCTTCGTGAGATCCAGATCAAAAGAGGCGGAAGGGTTATTGATGTGCTGGATGTTTACAAATATCTTACTACCGGCGATTTTGGCAAGCATATTTACATGGAAAATAATGATTTTGTTATTTTACAAACCGTAGAGAAAAAAGTAAAGGCTGAAGGTAAATTTAAGCGCCCGATGTATTACCAGCTAAAAAAAGATGAAGGGATGAAGGCCCTGTTAAGATATTCCGGAGGGTTGGAGAGGGATGCATTTTCGAGTGGTATGAAAGTGTACAGAACAGAACTGGAGAAACAGGTTATCAAGGATGTGAATGCAACTGCCATCATGAATCCAACCAATGATAGCCGTTTTGTTAACGAAGATTTTAACCTGGTTGATGGTGATATTGTAAAAGTGATAGCCGTAAACCCGGGCCTTATGAATAAAATAGAGATGAAGGGTGAGATTTCTTATCCTGGCCAATACGAAACCAGGCCGGGAGATAAGTTATTTGACCTGATCAACAGGGCCGGTGGTATTACCCGTAATACTTACTTACCCCGGGCTTATATTTTCAGGGGAGGAGGCGATAGTACAAATATTAAAGCCAGTAAGGTTGAAGTAAACTTATCAGGTATCACTACTAACGACACTTCCAGTATTTACAATGTAGAATTATTTGCAAATGACCAGGTGCTTCTTTTTAATACGAACCAGTTTGCCGACAGGCAATATGTTGAAATATTTGGCGAAGTAAGAAAAGAAGGTAAAGTGAATAAATATGGCGGGATGACCTTACAGGATCTGATCTATTTATCAGGGGGCTTAAAACAATCAGCCGAATTTGGAAGGATAGAGATCTCCAGTATTGTTGATATTGATTCGGCCAAAGGTATGCAACAACCTACACGCACTGTTTTGCGTACGATAAGAGTTTCTCCAAACCTTGAGCTTGACAGCGTTTCAAAGGGCCTCGAACTCAGGCCTTTTGACCAGATATATGTTAGAAAAAATCCAACATTTGAATTACAGCAATTGGTGCAGATCAATGGATTGGTTCTATATTCTGGCCCATATCCCAGGCTGAGTAAATACGAACGCCTGTCATCTTATATACAAAGAGCTGGTGGCATTAAAGAAAATGCAGATCTAAGCGGCGCCATTTTATACCGGAAGAAGACACAATTTTACAGGGATAATGTGGCGAATAAGGCCGGTACATTAACCGATTCCATAGGCAGCATTGTTTTGGATTCGGTTAAAACAAGCCTTAGCGAAGTTGACAATGAGCCGGTGAGTATTGACCTGTATAGGGCTTTAAAATATAAAAACTCCAAGTACGATATTATTTTGCAGGAAGGTGATGTTATCTTCATCCCTGAAATAAATCCTTTTGTAAATGTAAAAGGCACTGTACAATCTCCTTTAAAATTAACCTTTGATAAAGAGCATACGAGTGTTGGTTATTATATTGACAAAGCAGGTGGATTCGGGATCAAGCCCTGGCGCAAAAGAATATATGTAACCTATGCTAACGGTAAAAGCAGGCGCACGAAGAATCTTTTCTTTATACACTTTTATCCAAGAGTAAAAGAAGGAGCTACCGTGATGGTGCCTACAAGGCCTGAAGGAGCAGAAATAACGGATACGCTTTTACAGGTTGTTGTTTCAGCTATTCCAATTGCTGCGGCAGCATTTATTGTTAATTTGCTAAAGTAAACATTGACATAACAACACTCCTGAAATGAACAGTATTGAACTTATAAAACAACTCCTGAACAGGCTGAAAAAATTCAGTTGGTTGATCCTGATCATTGCAGCAGGGTTTGGGGGTTTCTTTTACTATATGGCCAAACAAAGTATTTTGTTGTGGACCTCAAAAGCAACAGTTTTCCCATTGAATGGTACCGCGGAAAGCAGCCCGGGTTCTACGATCAGCAGTCTTTTAGGACTTGGAGATGCTACAAAATCCTTTACCGGCGACGCTTCTATAAACATTGTAGAACTGGCCAGCAGCCGCCGTACACGTGAAGCAGTAGCGATGGTACGGATCCCTTCGATGCAGAATAAAACGGTATCGGAATTGATGATCGAAGAACATAACAGGCATACAGGCTTTATGCAAAACGAGCGGATCGATCCGCCAACAGACAGCCTTTCTAAAATAAATATTGCCAGCAGCTTATTAAAAGGAGCCTTTGTTGCCAAGATCAATAAGAATGGTATCCTGGAACTGTATTTCACCAACAGCAATCCAAAACTGGTACGGGAAGTGAGTTATATTTATATTGATAAACTTTCAGAATTTTATATTGACCTGAAAAAGAAAAAAGCCCAGATAGATTTTGAATTTGCTGTAAAAAAGGCTGACTCATTACTGATTGTTTTGAACAGACTTGACAGACGTGCCGTTGCACTTGATGAAAGTACTTTTTTTACAAACGAAGGATTGAAAAGATATAGTTTACCTAAGTCAAACCTGGCACAGGATAAAGCAACTGTTCAATCACAATATTATTATGCTGTAAATAACAGGGAATCTGCTGCCTATCGCCTGCAAAAAGAAACGCCCATAATTGAACCTTTGGACAGGCCCGAACCCCCTTATGATCCTGCCCAGAAATCTACTATGATCTATACCATTATTGGATTGATATTAGGTTCCATAATCGGTGTATTGTTAGTGAGCTGGAAGATCATCAATAAATACCTTGGCGCAGAATTAAACAAGGCCATTGAAAAAGCTTCAAAACCAAAAGTAGTAGCAGAACCACTATTTGTACCACAGGAAGAACCTTTAAAATGATCTACTGTGATCGGTTGCCGACTATTTTCTGAATGCCCATTTGATCATTTCTTTCCAGCTTGGTTTTTTACCATACATTAAAATTCCTGTGCGGTAGATCCGGGCTGCAAACCAGGTGGTGAACATAAAGCCTGCTATCAGCAATGCCATTGATAAACCCAGTTGCCACAAGGGCACCGTATTGGGTACACCAAAAGGGATGCGTGACATCATAACAATTGGCGAGCTGAAAGGAATAATACTTGCCCAAACAGCAATAGAACTATTGGGATCTTTTACAGCCGTCATCATGATAAAGATCGAAAAGATCACCAGCATGGTAATGGGAAAACTCAATGACTGCGCCTCCCTCATATCTTCATTGATGGCACTGCCGATGGCAGCATACAAAGAAGCATAAAAGAAGAAACCACTAAGCATATAAAAAATAAAACAGCCAACTACCAGCGGAATATTAACACTGGTAAATACATTTTGTATCTGTCCCACCATGGAGGAACCATCACCACCCATGCCTGTTGCTTTGCCGACATTATAGATAAGAAAAATGCAGGCTATCCAGATCAGGAACTGTGTTAATGCTACCATACCGATACCAATGATCTTTCCGATCATCAACTGGAAAGGTTTTACAGATGATACCACCACTTCTGCAATACGACTTGTTTTTTCTTCAGTTACACCCATCATTACCTGGCTGCCATACAGCAATAAGATCAGGTACATTAAAAATCCGGATACATAGCCAATTAAAGAGGCTATCCCGGCATCGGCATTCTTATCTTTTTCGTTGTTTACCTTAATGCTTAATACGCTGTTGATAATACTTTGCTTTACAGAATCAATGCCCAGGCTGTCCTTTTTTATTTCTGCCCATATTTTGTTCAGCTTTTTTTCAATGGGTACCAATGCCCCGATCCCGTAATTCTTTTTGGTATTTACTGAGAGGTTGTTGCTGTCAACCCCGGTTCTCCAGTTAAAACTTTCGGGGATCTCTACGTACCCATCATAACCCAAACTATCAAAACCGGCAATCACTTTATCTTTCTCTGTTGTGATCAGCGTTAAGGTATTGGCAGTATCATGGCCATTTGCATTTGTAATTAATTTTTCTGTAAACAGGCCCGATCTGTCTATTAATGCTACATGTATATCCTCACGTGTTTTATCGGCGATGTAACCGGTGCCAAAGATCAAACCTAAATATAAAAGCGGGAAAAGAATGGTGCCGATGATGAAGGTCTTCTTTCTTACCCTGGTCAGGAATTCTCTTTGTATGATTAAAATGATCTTGTTCATTATAAATTGGTTAGTTGCATTAATTAGTCAGATACTTTTTCAAATTGCCTCGCAGCAGGGGTTCCTTCAACGAGTTTAATGAATATGTCGTTCAGTGATGGCAACATTTCCTGGAAGGAAACAACATGGCTGCCGTTGTTAATGAAATGGCCCAGCACATCATTGGGTTTATATCCTTCATTGATCTTTACAATGATCTTTTTGTTATTGATAGCCGTTACATTAAATGCGCTGCTGTTGATGGCTTCCGGAATGGTCTCCAGCTGAATGCCAAAAAGGTTTTCTTTAAAATCCTGCTTTACTTCCTCAACCGTGCCATCCAGTATCTTCTTTCCTTTATTGACAAGTACTATATGGTTGCAAATTTCTTCTACCTGTTCCATGCGGTGTGTACTGAAAATAATGGTGGTGCCGTTTTGTGCCAGCCTGTAGATCTCGTCTTTGATCAGGTTGGCATTTACAGGATCCAGGCCGCTGAACGGTTCATCAAGAATGATCAGGCTGGGTTCGTGGAGCACTGTAATTACAAATTGTAATTTTTGTCCCATGCCCTTACTCAGGTCTTCCACTTTTTTGTTCCACCAGTTTTCCATTTCCAGCCGCTTGAACCATTCTTTGATCTTTTCCTGTGCATGGCCCTTGCTCATGCCTTTCAACCGGGCAAGATAGAGAGCCTGTTCACCGATCTTCATCTTTTTATACAAGCCCCTTTCCTCGGGCATATACCCAATATATTTTGCATCATGCTCGGTTTTGAATTTTTTGCCATTCAGTAATATCTCTCCCGAATCGGGATAAAAGATCCCGGTGATCATTCTTATAAGCGTGGTCTTACCGGCGCCATTGGGACCAAGCAAACCAAAAATACTGCCCTGCTCAATATTCATGCTGATACCATCAACAGCTTTTTGCGTGGCAAAATATTTTTTAAGATTATTTATTTCCAGAATATTCATGTAGTTGGCGTTGTTTAAAGAATGTCAAATGTAGGAAGGTAAAAATGAATTGAAAAGGGATTTTTACAAATGGTAAAACCTCAGGATAAGATGACCGCCAATTGTGCGGCAACCCTTTCGCCATCCATGGCTGCACTTACAATACCTCCTGCATAACCCGCGCCTTCTCCGCAGGGATAAAAATTATTCAATTGGGGATGTGTTAAAGTATCGTTGTTGCGTGGAATGCGTACCGGCGATGAGGTACGGCTTTCTGTTGCAACAACAACCGCATCGTTTGTAAAATAACCCGGCATTTTTTTACCAAACTCAATAAGGCCTTTAGCCAGGGCCTGGTAAACAAAACCAGGTAATACATCTTTTAAATCTACAGATTGAAGGCCAGGCTGGTAGGAACAGCCAGGTAAAGAAGAAGAAGTAACACCATTGCTGAAATCAACCATACGTTGTGCAGGTGCAACAGCTCTTCCACCGCCGGCCTCAAAACACTGTTGTTCCACCATTTGCTGAAAGCGCATCATGGCTAAGGCATTATTTTGATTTTTTAATTTTGATTTTTTAATTACATCTTCCAGCTCAACCTGCACCACCATACCACTATTGGCATATGGGTTATTTCTTTTTGAAGGGCTCCAGCCATTTACCACCAGTTCGCCCGGGGATGTGGAAGCAGGTGCAATAATGCCACCCGGGCACATGCAAAAGGAGAACACACCTCTTTCATTAACCTGTTTTACCAACGCATACGATGCAGGAGGCAGGTTTTTATCCCTTACCGGGCAATGGTATTGTATATGATCTATTAATTCCTGCGGGTGCTCTATCCTCACCCCTAAGGCAAAGCCCTTGGCTTCAATTAAAATTTGTTTTTGATAAAGAAGTTCAAAAATATCACGGGCGCTGTGGCCGGTGGCCAGGATAAAAGCATCGGCTT